>JBDUCS010000407.1:0-3053 GCA_040003335.1 Gemmatimonadaceae bacterium
ACAGCGCGAATCCCGGGAAGTTTCGCAAGAGCGAGGAGCTCGTGAAGCTCCAGAAATATTGGGCCGACAAGAAGCCCATCCCCTGGGTGCGCGTGCACAAGGTGCCCGACTACGTCCAGTTCCCGCACATGCGACACGTCTACGCCGGCGTCACGTGCCAAAGCTGTCACGGCGACATCCAGCGCATGAACCGAGTTTTCCAGTATTCGTCGCTCAGCATGGGGTGGTGCGTGAATTGTCACGTGAACGGCTACACGCCGCCCGACACCGTGCCGGCCGATTTCGGCGGCGGCAAGGTCGCGGTGCCCACTGCTCAGCAGCCCGCCGCGGGCGCCGCCACCGGCGTGCTCGTCGGCTCCTACGCTTACCCGCGTAAGGCGCGCTACGATTGCGCGACCTGCCACTACTAGGGGCGACGAGAATGACGGACACCACGGAAGCGGCCGGCGTCAAACGCCGCGACTTCCTCAAGATTCTCGGCGCCTCGTCGGCAACCATTGGCGCGATCGGCTGCAGCTCGGATCGCGTCGAGAAGCTGATCCCATATCTCAATCACCCCGACGAGACGGTTCCCGGCGTTTCCAACTACTACGCGACGACGTGTCGCGAGTGCAGCGCCGCGTGCGGCGTGGTTGCCGAGGTGCGTGACGGCCGGCCGATCAAGCTCGAAGGCAACCCCGATCATCCGCTCAATCGCGGCGCGCTCTGCGCGCGCGGGCAGGCGGCGCTGCAGGGCGTGTACAATCCGGATCGGTATCGGTCGCCGCGGGTTCGCCAGGGCGGCGTGTTCGTCCCGACGACGTGGGAGAAGGCGATCGCGATGCTGTCGCAGAAGCTCGGCGCGATGCGCAGCGCGAGCGCCGCCGGCAACGCGCTCTTCATCAACCAGCATGAGAGCGGCTCGTTTCCCGCCTTTCTCGACGCGTGGCTCGCCGGCATGGGAATGCCGGCGCACCTGAGCTACGACGCGATCGGCGATGGCGCGGTCGTGCGCGCGAATGTGGCGGCGTACGGCGCGTCGTGGCCGAAGCTCGACTTCGGCGCCGCGCGACTGATCGTCTCCTTCGGCGCCGACTTCCTCGAGACATGGGGCGCCTCCGTTCCGCAGCAGCTCGACTTCGCGGATGCGCGCGCCAAACTCGGCGGTGGCCCGCGCTTCGTCTATATCGGCGCCCGCCGCTCGCTCACCGGTCTCAACGCCGACCAGTGGATTCCGTGCAAGCCGGGCTCGGAGCTCGCGATCGCGCAGGCGCTGGGCGGCGGCGACGTGAGCGGGGCGGCGACGGCGAGCGGCGTCGACGCCACCGTACTGACGGCGCTCCAAAAGGAATTCGCCGCGGCGAAGCCGAATCTCGTCGTCGCAAGCGGCAACGGCCCGAACGCGAGCGCGCTCCTCGCGGCCGTCGCCGCGCTCAACAAGAGCGCCGGGAACGTGGGAGCGACGATCAAACCGGCCGAGTCGATCACGAGCTTTGATGGAATGTCGAGCGACGCCGATCTCGCGGCGGCCGTGACGAGGATGGCGAGCGGCGCGGTACCAGTCGCGTTCATCCGCGGTGCGAACCCGGCGTTCACGCTTCCGAAATCACTCAAGTTCGCTGAGGCGTTCGGCAAGGTCGCGTTTAAAGTGTCGTTCTCGAGCTATCCCGACGAGACGACCACGATGTGCGACCTGGTGTTGCCGGACCACCACGCGCTCGAGTCGTGGGGCGACGCGCAGCCGATGGCCAACGTCGTCTCGCTGCAACAGCCGACGTGCGATCCCATCTTCGACACGCGCGCGACCGCCGACGTGCTGATTGCCGCGGCGAAGGACAATCAGGCGATGGCCGCGCAGTATCCGCAGGCCGACTACGGCGCGTGGCTGCGCGGCCGCTTTCCCGGTGGAGGCGCCGCGCTGACGCCGGCGCTCGCGCGGGGCGTCACCACGGGTGCCGTGATGACGCGCGCGACGAAGGCGGCGCAGCTCGCGGCGTCGCCGGCGTCCACGACGCCGATCGAGTCCACGCAAGGCGACATGTATCTCGTCGTTTATCCATCGGCGGTGCTCGGCGACGGCAGCGGCGCGAACAAGCCGTGGTTGCAGGAGCTCCCCGATCCCGTCTCGAAGATTGCCTGGCAGACGTGGATCGAGATCCACCCGAAGAAAGCGAAAGCGATGGGCCTCGAGCCCGGCGACGTGCTGACCATCGAGACGTCCGCCGGCAGGGTGAGCGGCTCCGCATACTTCTATCTCGGCATTCGTCCCGACACGGTCGCGATCGTCTTCGGTCGCGGGCACACGACGTACGGCCGGTACGCAGCCGGCGTTGGGCACAATCCGGCCGATGCGATGCCGGCGACGTTCGACGCGAGTGGCGCGCTGGCGTGGACGTCCACGAAGTGCCGCGTCACCAAGAGCGCCGACTTCGATGCGCTCGTCACGGTCGAAGGCTCGGCTCGGCAACACGCGCGCGGCATCGCGCGCGCGATGCTCGCCGCCGACCTCGGCAAGCCAGCCGAGCAGCAGAGCCACGACTCCGCCGTTAAGGAAGGCGGCGAGGAGAAGATGCCCGGCGATGCATCGCACGAGTTCTTGCCCGGGCTGCGCTCGCCGCTCGCCGCCGATGCGCAAGGCGCGATCGCCTCGGGCGACTACGAGAAAGAGAATGGCATGTACGCGCCGGGCCACTGGAGCAACATGGCCAAGCGCCGCTGGGCGATGACGATCGATCTCGCGCGCTGCACCGGATGCTCGGCGTGCGTTACCGCGTGCTACGCGGAGAACAACATCCCGACCGTTGGCGCGCCGTATCAGAGCCGGAACACGCCGGGCGCGACCGGCAAGCCGGGGAGCAACATCATCCGCGGGCGCGAGATGAACTGGATTCGCCTCGAGCGCTACTTCGAGGGGAATCCCGACGAGACGGAATCGGCGGACTTCGAGGCGCGTTTTGTCCCGATGCTCTGCCAGCACTGCGGCAACGCGCCGTGCGAGCCGGTCTGCCCGGTGTACGCAACGTACCACTCGCCCGACGGCCTCAACGTGCAGGTCTACAACCGGTGCGTCGGCA
>JBDUCS010000121.1:0-10250 GCA_040003335.1 Gemmatimonadaceae bacterium
GCTGGCGTCCCTTATTCGAACAATCCGAGATACGTTTGAGCATCCAGTGCGGAGATGAACGGGAATGGCGACGGACAAGGTGACAGGGGCGGGCGCGGACAATACGGGTCCGGCGATCGAGCTGCGCGACTCGCGCACGGGCACGTCGTACTCGTCGCCGATCATGGAAGTCGGCGTCGAGGGCGACACGGCCATCCGCGCGATGGATCTCCGCGCGATCAAGAAGACGCCGGACGAGTTCGGGCTCATGACGTACGACCCGGCCTTCATGAACACCGCGAGCTGCAAGAGCGCCATCACCTTCATCGACGGTGACAAGGGCATCCTCCGCTACCGCGGCTACCCGATCGAGCAGCTCGCCGAAGGGGCGACGTTCCTCGAGACGGCGTGGCTCCTGCGCAACGGCGAGCTCCCATCGCAGTCCGACTACGACAAGTGGGTGCACGACATCACGTTTCACACATACGTGCACGAGAACATCAAGTCGTTCTTGATGGGATTCCGCTACGACGCCCATCCGATGTCGATGCTCTGTTCCACTGTCGCGGCGATGTCGAGCTTCTACCCGCAGGCGAAGGACATCTTCGATCCGGAGCAGCGCCACATCTCGATCGTGCGTCTGCTCGCGAAGATGCCGACGCTCGCCGCCTTCTCGTACCGGCACGTGAAGGGGCTTCCCTTCATCTATCCCGACAACGATCTCAGCTACGTCGAGAACTTCCTCTCGATGGTCGCGCGGATGTCGGAGCCGAAGTACGAGGCGAATCCTGTGTTCGTGAAGGCGCTCGAGGTGCTGTTCATCCTCCACGCCGATCACGAGCAGAACTGCTCGACGAGCGCGGTGCGCGCCGTCGGCTCGTCGCAGGTCGATCCGTTCAGCGCGATCACCGCGGGTATCGCCGCGCTCTACGGCCCGCTGCATGGCGGCGCCAACGAGCAGGTGCTGCGCATGATCACCGAGATCGGCGAGCCGAAGAACATCCCGGCGTTCATCGAATCGGTGAAGGCCGGCAAGGGTCGCCTGATGGGGTTTGGCCACCGCGTGTACAAGAGCTACGACCCCCGCGCGCGGATCGTGAAGCGGCTCGCTGATGAAGTGTTCAAGCAGGTCGGAATGGACAAGGATCTCGAGATCGCGCTCGAGCTCGAGCGAATCGCACTCTCCGACGACTACTTCGTCTCCCGCAAGCTCTACCCGAACGTCGACTTCTACACGGGCCTGATCTACCGCTCGATGGCCTTTCCGACGGACTTCTTCACCGTGCTGTTCGCCGTCGCGCGCACCGCGGGCTGGCTGGCGCAGTGGGAAGAGATGCTTCTCGACAAAGAGCAGAAGATCGCGCGTCCTCGGCAGCTCTATATCGGATCGGGCGAGCGACCGTACACCTCGACGCTGGCTGCGCCAGCGAACGTCACCAAGTCGAACAAGGGATGATGGCCGGTCGCATCTCGCGACTCCTCATCGCGCTCTTCTTTGCCGGCGCCGGCGTCGCGCACTTCGTCGTGCCGGGGCGGTACGTTCCCATCGTGCCGCACGTCTTCCCGGCGCCGCTTGTGCTCGTCTACGTCAGCGGGTTCTTCGAGATTCTGGGCGGCGTGGGCCTGCTGGTGGCGCGCGTGCGCCGCGCCGCGGGCGTCGGCCTCGCCCTGCTCCTGGTCGCGGTCTTCCCCGCAAACGTGCAGATGCTGGCCGATGCCGTGCGCGTGAACGATCCGTTGTGGTGGCGTATCTTTCTCGTGATCCGCTTGCCGCTGCAGGCCGCCCTCATTTACTGGATTCTGCGCGTCACGAACAACGTCACGACGAGCCGACAGCCGGCGGCTACTGCTTCGACATCTTGAACGTACGCCGCGGAGCTATGCCGGACCCGCGGCCCACACCGCCGCGGTAGCATCCGCGAACGCGCGCGCGCATTCTTGAGGGATGACCGACTCGATCGCGACCGCGCTCCCTGACTCGCTCGACGCGCTGTGGATGCCGTTCACCGGCAACCGAGCGTTCAAGCGCGCGCCTCGGCTGCTCGCCGCGGCGAAAGACATGCACTACGAAACCGTCGACGGCCGTCGGGTGCTCGATGGCACGGCCGGACTCTGGTGCGTGAATGCCGGCCATTGCCGCGAGCCGATCACGCGGGCGATCGCCGAGCAGGCGGCGCGCCTCGACTACGCGCCTGGCTTTCAGATGGGCCACCCGCCGGAGTTTGCCCTGGCCGACAAGCTGGCCGCCCTCCTCGACCAGCACCCGGCGACGCGTGCACTCGACCACGTCTTCTTCACCAACTCCGGCTCCGAGGCGGTCGACAGCGCGCTGAAGATCGCTCTCGCCTTTCACCGCTCGTGCGGCGAGGCGCAACGCGTCCGGTTCGTCGGCCGCGCGCGCGGATATCACGGCGTCGGATTCGGTGGCATCTCCGTCGGCGGCATTGCGGCGAACCAAGCGCAGTTCTCGGCGCAGCTTCTGCCACAGGTCGACCATCTCCCGCACACGCACGACTTGGCGCGCAACGCCTTCACGCGCGGCCAGCCGGAGCACGGCGCCGAGCTCGCGGACGCGCTCGAGCGAATCATCGCCGAGCGTGGCGCGGCGACGATCGCGGCGGTGATCGTCGAGCCGTTGGCGGGGTCCACCGGCGTGCTCGTGCCACCCAAGGGATATCTCGAGCGGCTGCGAGCGATCTGCGACACGCACGGTGTGTTGCTGATCTTCGACGAGGTGATCACCGGCTTCGGCCGACTCGGCGCGCCGTTCGGCGCGAGCTTCTTCGGTGTGGCGCCGGACCTGATGACCGTCGCGAAGGGGATCACGAACGGCGTGGTGCCGATGGGCGCGGTGTTCGCGACGGGCGCGATCTACGACGCGGTCGTGACCAACGCCGCGCAGCCGGGCATCGAGCTGTTTCACGGCTACACCTATTCGGGCCATCCCCTTCCCTGCGCGGCGGCGCTCGCCACGCTCGGCATCTACGAGCGCGAGGGATTGTTCGACCGCGCCGCGTCGCTCGCCCCGTACTGGGCCGATGCCGTGCATTCACTCACCGGCACGAATCACGTGATCGACGTGCGAAACCTTGGCCTCGTCGCCGGTATCGAGCTGGCTTCGCGGGACGGAGCGCCCGGGGCGCGCGGCTTCGAGACGTTCGTCGCCTGCTTCGAGGCGGGCGTGCTCGTGCGCGTGACGGGCGACATCATCGCGCTCTCACCGCCGCTGATCGTCGAGAAAGCACAGATCGACCACATCGTGGACACGGTCCGAAACTGCGTACCGCGTACGTGAACTCCAAGAACAAATGACGAGCGTCTTCGCATCTGTACAGCGTCTGGGGCTCGCCCTGTACGGCCGGCGTGTCGCCGCGCTCGCGGTCGTCGCGCTCGGCGCGGGGTGCGCGCCGAAGAGTCCGGCGCAAGGTGCGCCGCGCAAGAGCCAGCACGGCACGGTGACGCAACACGTGGCCTCCGCGGAGATCGCCATCGAGTACAACCGACCCGTCGCCCGCGGCCGCCCGCTCTTCGGAGGGATCGTTCCCTGGGGTCGCGTGTGGTGTCCCGGCGCCGACACCGCGACGACGATCAGGTTCAACGTCGACGTACTCCTCGACGGCCACACGGTTCGCGCCGGGACGTACAGCGTATGGGCGATTCCCGATTCCGCGCGATGGACCTTGATTCTGAGCACGGCGCAGCCGGTCTTCCACGTACCGTATCCCGAGGGACGCGATGCGTTGCGCATTCCCGTCATTCCCAAGCGTGGCGAGCACGTCGAGACACTTTCCTTCGGATTTCCGATGGTCGACGCCGACAGCGCGGTGCTGCGATTGCAGTGGGGAACGACGATGCTCGATGTCGGCATTCGCGCGCACTAGTCGCGACGCTATCATTTCGGTCGCCTTCCCATGGGAATAGAGATGCAAAAGCTGACGCCCGTTCTCGCGCTCGCCGGCGCCGCCCTCTGTGCCATCGCCGCCGCCGCGCCGCCGTCACGCCAGTCCGTCGCCTGCGATCCGGGCAACGGCGGGCTGACGCTCCCCGCCGGCTTCTGTGCCACGGTCTTCGCCGACTCCGCCGGCACCGCGCGGCACATCGCGGTCGCGCCCAACGGTGACGTGTTCGTGAACGTTCGCGCAGGACGCAGCTCGCCGGGCGGCATTCTCGTGCTGCGCGACACGGACGGCGATGGGCACGCCGATGTGCGCAACATGATCGCCGACTCCGGCAACACGGGGATCGCGCTCGCCAACGGCTACGTCTACGCGTCGCGCCCGTCGTCGATCGTGCGCTATCCGCTCAAGCCGGGACCACTCACGCTCGATGTCGCCGGACCCGCTGAAGTCATCGTGCGCGACTTGCCGACGAAGGGCCACACGGCGCACAACTTCGTCGTCGATGGCCGCACGCTCTACGTGAACATCGGCTCGGAGTCGAACTCGTGCCAGGAGAAGGACCGCACCAACGAGTCTCCCGGCATCGATCCGTGCACGCAGCTCGACGAGCGCGCCGGCATCTGGATGTTCGACGCGGCGAAACTGGACCAGGTGCGCGCGAACGGACAGCGATTCGCGACGGGCATCCGCAACGCGGTCGCGCTGGCGCTCAATCCGGCTGACGGCTTTCTCTACGCCGTCTTCCACGGCCGAGACCAGCTCTTCGCGAACTGGCCCGCGCTATACACCGCCGAGGAGAGTGCCGAGCTTCCAGCCGAGGAGCTGATCAAGATCACGCGCGGCGCGGACTTCGGCTGGCCCTACTGCTATTACGACCAGCTGCAGAAAAAGCTGGTGCTCGCTCCGGAGTATGGCGGCGACGGCAAGAAAATCGGCCGCTGCTCGGCAAAGCAACAACCGCTCTTCGGGTTTCCCGGCCACTGGGCGCCCGATGGGCTGCTCTTCTATACCGCACGCCAGTTCCCCGCCAAATATCGCGCGGGCGCGTTCGTCGCGTTCCACGGATCGTGGAACCGAGCGCCTCTTCCGCAGGCCGGCTACCGTGTCGTCTTCGTTCCGATCAAGAATGGCGTCGCCGGAAAGTTCGTGAACTTCGCCACCGGATTCGCGACCGACACTCTTCTCAAAGTCGATCGCCCATCCCGCGTCTACCGGCCGGTGGGCCTGGCCCAGGGACCAAGCGGCGCGCTCTACGTGTCGGATGATTTCGGGGGACGGATCTGGCGCATCGTTTGGCGAAACTGAACGAACCGACCGTGACCAGGGATCGGGTCACGCGTTATCTTGGAGTGCGCACCGGCCCACCGCACTTCTTTTTCCAACCCCCCCAAACCGCCATGCCCACGAAGTCAAAAGCGAAGCCGGTCGCCGAACAGACGCCGGCGGTCTCCTTGTGCTCCAGCGCCGACTCGCTCTTTCGCGCGGCGGCGGAGTGCTGCCGGCAGCATGCGCGATACAGCCGGCTGGTGGAGCACGACGTGTGCGACGCCGAGGAGGACGCGGCGTGCGAGCTCGTCACCCTCTCGGACACGCTGCTCCACCGCATGGTGAACGACTACGTCGCGGGCGCCGCGAGCGCCAACGGCCACGGCGACGATGCGTGGTGGCACAAGGCGAACATGCTCCTGCAGGCGAGCCGTGAATACGTGCGCCACGCCCGGCGCTGTGACGACGAGGGCCGTCGCATGGGCACGCATACCGCCGCGCGCCTCGGTGAGCTCGCCCTCGAGTACGAGTTGGCAGCGTCGGCAATCATGGCGCTTCGTCACGCGGTGGATGACTACCGGCGCGTTCGGCCCGAAGCCGATTTGACGGCGCACAAGTGAGCTGTGAAACGGCGACGGGGTGAAACCGAAAGCAAGAGCAGAAAATCGCGGCCGGCGCACGGAGGCAGTGCCGCTCTTCACCGAGAGCGCGGCGACTTTTTCACGCCGCTTCGGCGCCGCGCACCCGCAGACGATCGAGGCGGAGCGGCATCTGGCGCGCGCGATTGCGCCGTAGCGTGATTGCGCGCGCCAGGCGCCTGGTTCCAGATTCCACGTGCCGACTCACGGTAGCCGGCACCCCGGCCTGACACCCCGCACCAGGACCTGGCACCACATGGTCCCTGTTTCCGGTGTTTCCCGCCACTCCCAATGGCGGGCAGGTAGACGACGTCGCTCACACACACGATTCGACGGAGCTGATAATGGAACGCGGACCGAAGATTGGCATCATCGTGGCGGGCGTCATCATCGCGAGCCTCGTCATCGCCGCTCGCCAACAGCAGTCTCGGGCGAACACCGACACTGGAGCGACCACGAGCTCGGCCGAGCTCGGAGGATTGTCGGGTATGAAAACGGTCGAGGTGTTCGATCCGGTGCTCGGCCAGGTCGCCGCGCGCTTGAGCGTTCCCAGTGACTGGGTGTTCGACGGTGGTTTGCTGCGCCCGCACCTCGGACCCTCGCTCGTTTATCGCGCGTCGTCGCCCGATGGCTTGACCGGCCTACAGCGCTTGCCTCGATACGATTGGGTTGCGCACACCGATCCGCAGATGCGCCGATTCTATGAGGCAAAGCGGGTAATGATCGCGGCGCCCATGTCCGCCGAGGAGCTCTTGACGAAGTACGTTCTCCCCGAATCGCGGCCGGGCGTGACCGTCATCGGGCGTGAGACGATGCCCCAGCTTGCGAAGCTAACCGCGGGCGACGAGCAGGCGAACGATCGCTATGCGCGAGAGGCGGCGGGCGGGCGGGCCAAGCACCAGAAGACCGATGCGGCGCGAATGCGCATTACGTACGACTTCAATGGCCATCCGGTGGAGGAAGCGATCATAGCCGTCATCACGATGACGGAAATACCGGCACTCAACGGCCACACCATGCAGATGTCGCAGGCGATCGTGACCGGCGCGCGCGCGCCGCGCGGCAAGCTCGATGGATCGATGCAGCAGCTGGTGGCTATGGCGCAGAGCGAGTCGGCCGATCAGGGGTGGCAGAATCGCCAGAACGCGTTCGCGCTGCAAAATGCGCAGGCGCAGCAGGCGGCGATCATCGCCAACGCGAGGCAGCGGCAAGCGCAGAACGACGCGGTCTTCAATAACTCGATGCAGAACACGGCGGCGATGGAGAAAGCGCGCCACGCAGGTGCGATGGCGACCGCGGACCACATGGGCGACGTACAGGGAATGAGAAATCCGGCGACGGGCCAGACGGGCAAGGTCAGCAACCAGTTCAACTACAGCTACGTGGACCAAAACGGCAACGTCGTGCACACCAATTCGGCGACCTACAACCCGAACGCCGAGATGCGCGGGAACTGGACGCAGCTGCAGCCGATCAAGCCGTGAGCACGCCGTGGCGACGGCTCGGCACGATCGGCGCGGTGCTGCTGCTGGCCGGCAGCGCCGCGGGCTTCGGCCCCGGTACGGCGACCGAGATGAAGTCGGTCGAGGTGATCGACCCGCTGTTCAACCGGGTCGCGTTCAGAGTAACCATTCCGGCCGACTGGGTGTTCGACGGCACGGTACTGCGGGAAGGCTCGTGGCCCATGTTCGCCTTTCGCGCCTCGTCGCCGGATCGCCTGAGCGGACTGCAGCTCCTGCCCATGTATCGGTGGGTGTCCACCAACGACTCGACGGAGCGGCAGCGCCTCGAGAGCGAGCGGGCGACGATCATGCCGTACATCACCGCCGCGGACTTCGTCACTAGACATCTCCTCGCCGATGCGCGGCCGGGCGCGACGGTGATCGGCCCCGAGGCGGTCGTCGATGCGCAGGCGTTGACGATTGCGGACTACGCGAAGAATCGCGCGTATGACGTCCAGATGACGACGACCCGGAGGCATCAGCGCACCGACGCCGCGCGATTCCGCATTGCCTACGAGATCGATGGGCACCCTGTGGACGAGGCGATCATCGCGATCAAGACGTCCACGAGTGAGCGGAGGGGGATGGAGCCAAAGTCCGTGGAGCGGACGACCGTCACGGTCACGGCGGCGCGTGCACCGCGCGGGGCGCTCGACTCGACGATGAGCCGGCTCGTGGCCGTGTCAAAGAGCATATCCATCGACACGGCGTGGATGGCGCGCCAGTACGCGTTTGCGCGAGACAATGCCACGAGAACGGCGGCGCCATCCGACGTGCGGGCGACGCGCGACAATTGGATACTCGTTCGATGATCGGCGCTCGGCGTTCGGCGATCACCGAACATGCGGCTTGACCCGTGACTTGTCGCTTCGGACGGTCGAATCGGGCTTGGACGAACCGCCGCTCCCCGACGAATCCGGCTTGACGAACCACCGCGAGTCGCGCGTGCTGAGATTGTCCTTGTTCGACTTGATTTTCTTGACGTAGCCGAGCGTTTCCTGGTAGCGCCAGCGCTCGATGTCCGGGGCGACTCGCTCGACGCTGGTCCAGACGCGCTGGTCGAGCTGCTTCGCGCGCGCCGCGGCGCGGGCGCGCATGATCGGCCCCTCGCCGGCGTTGTAGCTGCCGAACATGAACGCCGCGCGCTCGTCGGACGACGACGGGTCGCGCCACATCTCCCAGAGATCTTTGTCGTGCATGATGCCGGCGGCGATGTTCCACTCCGGATCGTCGATCGATAGGAACTCAGGGCGCGCCGACTTCATCAGCTTGAACGTGCCCGGCATGAGCTGCATGATGCCGCGCGCGCCAACGCGGCTGTGCGCCGTTGGAATGAGATCGCTCTCGGCCATGCCCTGCGCCTTGAAGTAGCGCCAGTCGAAGGCCGGGCCGAAAAAGCGCTTCGTGTACTTCCGGAAGGCGTCATCGTAGCGCTCTTCGGACACCGTGCGCTGCGCGCCGACCACGACGGGGCGCACGCTGCCGGCGAGCGCGGCGAGCGCAGCGACGGCCACCGCGCCCGCCCTCACTTGAGCGCGCCCCCGACGACCATCGCGATCGAGATGAAGATCGCGGCGATGAAGATCGCCACCGCGATGTTCCCCTTGCGCAGCTCTTCGGGAAAATCGACCTGTGGCGTGAGCCAGTCAATCACGCGGTAGCTAATGAACATGAGCACCACGCCCAGCGCCGCGTAGCCGAAATTCAGCAACGGGATGCGAAAGTCCATGACGTTCTCCGGGAGGAAGCAGCGGTCGGCTAAGGGCTTTCAGCCGTACGCGCGATCGGGAAGAGCGGTGTCGACAACCGCAAGCGCGCACAAGCGTAGGTTTGGGCACGATCCGGCACCAGACACCCGCTACCGGCACCCGTGTACAGCACCTGCCTCTTCTGCCATTCCGACCTCGGCGCCAACACGGAGATTGAGCACTTTCCCGTGGGGCGGCGGCTCGCGTACGATCCGGCGCGCGGGCGCCTGTGGGTCGTGTGCCGGCAGTGCGAGCGGTGGAACCTCACGCCGCTCGACGAGCGGTGGGAAGCGGTGGAAGAATGCGAGCGTCGGTTTCGCGGGACGAAGCTGCGCGTGTCGACCGAGAACATCGGGCTGGCGCGCGTGGGCGAAGCGCTCGAGCTCGTTCGCATCGGGAATCCGCGGCTGCCGGAGTTCGCCGCTTGGCGCTACGGCGATCAATTCGGACGCCGCCGCCGTACCCGGATGTGGCAAGTCGGCCTCCAGCTCGGCGCGTTCGGCGCAGCGTTCGGTGGTCTGCTGTTCGCGGGCTTCGAGGTCGGCATTGGGCTCGGCACCGGCTGGTTCTACATCTACCGCGCGGCGGCGAGCAAGACGAAAAAGATCATCGAGGGCGATCCGAACGCCATCGTTGCACGTGTGCCCGTCGCGGACGGGGGCGCGCTGACCGTTGAGCGCCGCCATTTGAGCGGCGTCGTTGTGCGGCCCGAGGCATCGGACAGCGGTTGGGCGCTCGAAGTGATGCACCGCGGCGGCATCACGCGGCTCCCCGGCGACGACGCGCTCCGCGCCGCGCGCATTGTATTGCCGGCGATCAACCGGTTCGGTGCGACGCGCGAACAGGTCTCGGCTGCCGTTCAACTCATTGATCGCGCGGACTCCGTCGCGTCGGTCTTCGCCAAGATCGGCCGCGCGTCGAGCCGCCAGCTCCTGACGAGCGCCCACGTCGCGGGCCTCGATCCGACGCTCCGGGTCGCGCTGGAGATGGCGGCGCATGACGAGGTCGAGCGTCGCGCGATGGAAGGCGAGCTGGCGAGCCTCGAGCGCGAGTGGCGCGACGCCGAAGAGATCGCCGGGATCGCTGATGACCTGTTGGTGCCGCGCGCCGCGACGGACTTCATCGCCCGTCTCAAGAGCCGCGGGGAGAAATGACAGGAGACTCGAGACTTCTCTCTTTTCTTTTCGGTCGCGTGTGAGATATTGGCTCCCATGCGAC
>JBDUCS010000122.1:0-10250 GCA_040003335.1 Gemmatimonadaceae bacterium
GGTCGCCGACCCGCACGCACTATTTGATCGGCGCTACGATGCCTACCGCGCCGACTCGACGCTTCACGCCTTGATCGCGCGCCTCGACGACGTTGATCTCTCGCCGATGGTCGACGAGTGGCATGCATACCTCGTCGGCCGCGGTACCGCGTCCGCCGATCGGTACCGCCGGCAGGTGAGAGAACTCATCCCGGCCGGCGTTCCCTTCCCCCGCGCCACCTTTACGCGCCGGACGATCTCTGAGCATCTCGCCGCCCTCCCGGTGTCCGGCTCGACGAAAAACCGCGCGCGCGCCGCGCTCTCGGTATTCGCAAAATGGCGCATCGAGCGCGAGGTTATCGAGACGAACGTCGTCAGAGACGTCCGCGCGTCCAAGCCGAACCCGCCCAGAATGCGCTACCTCGACCGCGCCGAGGCGCAGGCGGTCGTCCCACTCGCGCCGCAACCGTTCCGCGCGCTCAAGGCGCTCATGGCCGGGAGCGGCGTCGAGTGGAGCGTGTGTGAGCGGCTCGTGCGCGCCGACATCGATCTCGAGGCGCGAACGGTCCGCGCCCGCGGCACAAGACCGAGTGGCGAGACCGTACCGTCCGCATCGTCGAGGACTGGACGCTGGCCGCGATCGCCGAGCACGTGCGAACGCTCATCCGCCGGGAGACGCGCATCTTTTCGATCTCGCACAAGGCCGCGCTCGAGGCCCCGCACGCTGCACGACTGGCGGCACACTTTCGCCGTCCAGGCCCTCCGGGACGACCTCTCGCCCACCGTCGTGGCCCGGCAGAGTTCGGCCACGCGAACGCCCACCTCGTCTTCACCACCTACGGGCGCTTTCTGGTCGATGAACGCGATTACGTTTCGTCGGCGAAGCCGGCGAAGAAGACGCGCCGCCTCGCGGGGGGGACGTGAAATGAACCCGATGTCACAGTGGATGTCACAGTGCCTCACGTTGTACGTGAGGCCAACGCTGCAAGCTAGTGCCCGGGGTGGGAATCGAACCCACACCCCCCGAAGGGAAAGGGATTTTAAGTCCCTCGCGTCTGCCTTTTCGCCACCCGGGCCGCGCCGTGCTCGGTGATCGGTGATTGGTGTTCGGTGGTCGATGCTACAAGAAGCTAGGGGTCAGCCACCGCCACTCGCGATGCCTGACCCCTCGTGGCTCTCACCCATATCGATCACCGATCACCGATCACCGATCACCGATCACCGGCACGAGAGCGGGAAACGGGACTCGAACCCGCGACCCCAACCTTGGCAAGGTTGTGCTCTACCAACTGAGCTATTCCCGCGAACGAGCGGAAATTAGCGCGACGGCAGGAGGGTCACAACTAGGGCCTTGGAGCCCCTGCTCGATCCGGACTTCTTACGGCCGCACGCCGTGTGCGTGCACCGCGTACCACACGCACCACGCCAGCAGTCCCGAGAGCGACGCGTCGCCGCCGTTCGCGACGGCCTTGCCCTCCTCGTCAATCACCTCCGCGGCGAGTCCGTTGTCGAGCGGTGCGCGGCGGAACCAGCGCAGCACGTCGCCCGCGTCTGGTCCGATCAGCCGCGCGCACTGCTCGGCCAACTCGCGCGGCTCGCTCCCCACGCCACGAACGGTTCGGCGGTAGACCGAGTCGAATCGCTCCACCGTCTCATACAGCGGGAGCCAGTACGGCGACGCCAGCGCGTCGCTCTCGCTCGCGGTGTGTCCGGCCAGATCGATCGCCGAGGCGAACGTCACCTTGCCATCCGTCTCGATCGAGAAGTGCCGTCGCAACGCGGCGCGCACCGCCTCGGGATCGGGCACGGCCTTCGCCGTCTCCTCGTCGAGTGTGCGCCGGAAGACGTCGAGCGCGTACGCCGCGACGGCGTTGCCGTGCAGCGTGAACGGGTGCGCCGCCGGCGCGCCGGAGAGCGTGACTTCGGTCGCGTACAGCGGCACGTGTTGGTCACGGCGGTCGGCCAGATCCTCCCACGCCGCGTACAGCGTGTCGGCGACCGCCGGCTCGTCGACGATCTGGTCGTCGGCGGTCTCGCGGATGTAGCGGTCGGTCGCCAGCGCGAACACCGCCGCGCCCTCGAGCGAAAAGCCCGGCTCGAACAGCGTGCCGTCGAGATAATGCACGCCGTTGCCGGGCGCGTAGCCGTGCACCTCGCACGCGCGCAGCAACAGCTCGCGCGCCAGCGGCGCATCGGCCAGCTGCACCGCGGGAAGTGTCCAGGCGAGCGCCTCCCAGTCCCGCACGGTGACGCCGGCGCCATGCCACGGCGCGCGCGTGCGAACGAGATAGTACTGCGCGTCGTCGAGCGCGCGTCCCACCCCGTAAAAGTACGCGAACAGGAGATTCCTATTGATCAGCCGGTCGACACCGTCGTGCCCGACGGTCTGCTCGAGCGCGGCAAGCGCGTCGCGCGTGATCGTGAGGAGCTCGCTCCAGCCGCGACGCCGCATCACCTCCACGGTCGCCCGCGCCCCATCGCGCTCCGGTCCGGCGGCGATGTAAAACGCCGTCGTCACGCGCGCCCCGGCTGCGACGCGCAGCGCGGTCTCGACCGCGAAGCTCGCCGAGGACTCGTCCACTCGCTCGAGTGTCGCGCCGCGCTCCCCGCCCACCGCCAACGCGGCGAGACCGGGCAGCGCCGCCCCTTCGAGGATCGCGACGTTTCCGTGCGCAATTGCGACGCGATTCGCATCCTCGGCGCCGCGGGCCGTGCGCACGCGAATCTGGCGATAGCCGAGCGTCGCTTCAAGCGCGACGGTGAGATCGACATCGCTGGCGCCGCGATTCTCCACGCCGATCGCGTAGACCGCGCCGGCGACGTCGGCGTCGCGTCCGTGCGGCGCGAAGATCGTCCCGCGCACCACGAGGTCGCCCGCGGTCGCCGTGAAGCTCGGCAGCCATCCCGACGCGCGCTCCCACGCCAGGCCCCCGGCCGTGAAATCGACCGCCGCGCCATTGACCCTGATCACCGGCCGAACGAGCGGCGTTCCGTCGCCGTCGAGAAAGCGCGGCGATCCCGCCATCTCGACGGCGGCACGCGCGCCCCGATGCAACACGCCGACGGCATGCACCGCGCCGTCCGCCGGATGGATGCACGGCAGCGCGAGCCAGTGGTTACCGGTGATCTGCCAGGGAACGGCGGGCGGGGGAAGTCGATTCACGGATGCGGTGCGCAGCTGGCGCGGTGCGAGGTGCGAGACGTTCTTTCTATTACCGCACCAAAGCTACCACGACCCCGATCGTGCTGTTATTTGCGGCGCGCGACCTTCCGCACCGACGGCGCCGATGCCGGCGCCGTCGCCGTCTCTGCCACCTCGAGCAGCTCGGCGGCGTGGGCGAGACTCACCGCGCTCTCCGGATCGCCGCCAAGCATGCGGGCGATTTCCGTGACGCGCTCTGCGCCGTTTACGACGCGAGTGTCGGCCGTCGTTACGCCGCCACGCGCGCCCTTGGTGACGACGATGTGGTGATGCGCGCGCGCGGCGATCTGCGGCAGATGCGAGATCGCCAGCACCTGATGATGCGTCGCCACGCGCCGCATCGTGTCGCCTACCTGCAGACCGACACGACCGCCGATCCCGGCATCCACCTCGTCGAACACGAGCGTCGGCACGCGGTCGATGCGGGCGAGAATCGTCTTCAGCGCCAGCATCACGCGCGACAGCTCGCCGCCCGACGCGACGCGCGCCAGCGGGCGCGTATCGTGCCCGACGTTGAGCGCGACGCGGAACTCCACATCCTCGGCGCCGGTCGCGCCGAGCTCGGCCCTCGCAGCGAGCACGACCGCAAACTCGCCGTCGGGCATGCCGAGGTCGGGAAGGATCGCCGAGACGTCGCGCGCCATCCGACGCGCGGCAGCAGCGCGAATCTCCGTCAGTCGCGCCGACGACGACGCGAGGGCAGCGCGCGCCTCGACGCGCCGCGTCTCGAGCCCGCGCAGGTCGAGATTCGCCGTGTCCAGAAGATCCAGCTCGGCCCGCGCCGCGCGCGCCGTCTCGATCACATCGGCGAGTGACGGGCCGTATTTCTTCGAGAGGCGAAAAATGAGGTCGCGCCGGCGCTGCACGCTCTCCAATCGCGATGGGTCGAGCTCGACGCGGCCGGCATACTCCTCGAGCGCGCGCGCAAGCTCCTCCAACGCGTAGTAGCCGCCGTCGAACAACTCCTGCAGCCGCGCGAGCGTCGGGTCGATGCGCTGAATGCTCGCCAGCGATCGCTGCACGTGGCCGAGCGCGTCGAGCACCGCGTTCTCGTCGCCGTCCAGCGAGGCGGCCATGCCCGTGACGAGCGTGCGTAGCTCGTCGGCGTGCTCGAGGCGGCGCGCCTCCTCCTCGAGCGTCGCGTCCTCGCCGGCGACGAGCTTGGCCTCCTCGATCTCCCGCGTCAGATGCCGCAAGTAATCCGCGCGCCGCTCGGCGTCGCGGCGCCGGGCATCGAGCGCCGCGATCTCGCGCGCGATCGCGGCGAGCGAGTCGAACGCGCCGCTCACAACGCCGGCGGCCGCTGTCGCGCCGCCGTACTCGTCGAGAATCCCGCGCTGCGATTCTTCGCTGAGCAGGGCCTGCGCTTCGTGCTGGCCGTGCAGGTCCACCAGCAGCCGGCCGAGCTCGCCGAGCACGTGCGCGGTCGCCGCCGTGCCGTTGATCCACGCGCGCGTGCGCCCACTGGCTGCGATCTCGCGACGCAGCACCACCATCCCGTCCTCGACGTCGATGCCGCGCTCGTCGAGCTGCGCCGTGATGACGGGATGGTCGCGTACATCGAACACTCCTTCGACCGTCGCCTTGTCGGCGCCGGACCGGATCAGGTCGGCGTTCGCGCGCTCGCCAAGCAGCATCGAGAGCGCGCCGACGATGATGGACTTGCCGGCGCCGGTCTCCCCGGTGAGGACGTTGAACCCCGGCGCGAGCGGCAACGCGAGCGATTCGATGATGGCGAAGTTCTTGATCCTGAGCTCGGTCAGCACGGTGCGCTCAGTGCTCCAGCTCGCTCGACGACATCACGCCGCCCCACCCCAGCTTCGTGCGCATGCGCGAGAAGAACGACGACTCAGAGAAGCGCAGGAGCCACACCGGCTCCGCTGCGCGCCGGACTACGAGCGTGTCGCCGGGTGAGAACGAGCTTCCCACCTGTCCGTCCACCGTGACCAGCAGCTCGTCGGGCCCTTCCTCGGCTTGGATCGAGACGTCCGCCTCCGGCGGCAGCACCACCGGTCGAACGGCCAGTGTGTGCGGCGAGATGGGGGTGACGATGATAGAGTCCATCGTCGGCACGACAATCGGGCCGCCGGCGGAGAGACTGTACGCGGTCGATCCCGTCGGGGTCGACACGATGATGCCGTCGGCGGCGTACGTGCCGACGAGATCGCCGTTGACCATCACGCTCAGCCGCATGACGCGCGCGAAGCCGCCCTTGTGCATCACGATGTCGTTCAGGGCGCGCCACCGCACACCGTCGGTCGTGCGCGAGGAGTGGGCCAGCAGCGCCATCCGCGCTTCCACGTGGTAGTCGCCATCCGCGACGCGCTCGATCGCCCGCTCCATCTCGGCGCCGCCGCAGCTCGTCAAAAACCCGAGGTGTCCGAGGTTGACGCCGAGGATTGGCGCGCGCCGGCCGTCGAGAAAGCGCGCGCCGCGCAAGAGCGTGCCGTCGCCGCCTAACGTGAGCAGGAGATCGACGTCGTCGCCACTCGCCAGCACGGCGCCGCCGGCGATGTCGTGCAGCTCGGCCTCGAAGGCGAGCGACATGCCCAGCTCCGGCGCGCGCGCGATGAGCACGGCGAGCACCGCGGGGAGTCCTTCGTAGCGGCGATTGCCGATGATGCCGACGCGCACCGTCACCCTGCGATCGCCTCGCTCTCGTGCAGCGCACGAACGCGCCGGGCAATTCCCGCCGCGTCGAGCCCCGTGATCTCCAACTGTCGCTTGCGCGGCGCCTGCTCGATGAAGCGATCCGGCACGCCGGCGATCGCGACGCGCATCGCCGGTTCCAGGCGCTCGATCACCGCGCTCATGTGCGCGCCGAATCCGTTGACGACCGTCCCCTCCTCCACCACGAGCAATTGCCGGTGCTCGGCGACGAGCGCGGCGAGCGTCAGCTCGTCGTACGGCTTGAGGAATCGGCAATTCACCACCGTGACGTCGAGTCCCTCGGCGGCGAGCGTCTCGGCGGCGGCGAGCGCGGGGAGCACCATCGTGCCCACGGCGAGGATCGCCGTGTCGGCGCCGCGGCGCAGCACTTCCCACGTTCCGTAGGGCACCGCCGCGATCTCGCTCACCGCGGGAACGATGTCCGGCGCCGCGTCGCGCGGATAGCGAATCGTGAACGGACCGGCGTCGTGCGCGACGCCAGTGCGCAGCAGCCCGAGCATCTCGGCGCCGTCCTTCGGCGCGGTGACGGTCATTCCCGGCACGGCGAGCATATAGGCGATGTCGTAGAGCCCCATGTGCGTCGGTCCGTCGTCGCCCACGAGCCCCGCGCGATCCATGCAGAACACGACGGGCAAATGCTGGATCGCGCAATCGTGGATCACATTGTCGTACGCGCGCTGGAGGAACGTCGAGTAGATCGCGACCACGGGCCGAATGCCGCCCGTCGCCAGTCCCGCCGCGAACGTCACCGCGTGCCCCTCGGCGATGCCGACATCGAAGAAGCGGTCAGGGTGCGCCTTGGCGAAGATGTCGGTGCCGGTCCCCGTCGGCATCGCCGCGGTGATAGCGACGACGCGGAGGTTCTCGGCGGCGAGCTCGGACAGTCCCTTGCCGAACACCTTGGTGTAGCCGGGTTTCGCCGTCGACTCGGTGCGCTGCTTGCCCGTGGCCGGATCGTGACCGGCGGGGAGCGCGTGCCACTTGTCGGCCGCGTCGCCGGCCGGGAATCCCTTCCCCTTCTGGGTGATGACGTGGATGAGCCGCGGCGTGCGGAGATCGCGCACGACGGCGAGCGTGTCCATGAGCGTGTCGATGTCGTGTCCGTCGATCGGGCCGAAGTAGCGGAAGCCAAGCTCCTCGAACAACACGCCCGGCGTGAGGAACGACTTCACGCTCTCCTCCCACTTCCGCACCCACGTGCCCATCGACGAGAGCGGCCCCGGCGCGGCATCGACCACGTGTCCAATGGCGCTGCGCACGCGGTTGTAAATCGGATTGCGCTGGATCGAGCCCAGATATTTCGACATCGCGCCGACGTTGGGCGCGATCGACATCTCGTTGTCGTTGAGGATGACGATGATGTCGCGCTCCGACGCGCCGGCGTTGTTCAGTCCCTCGTACGACAGCCCCGACGTCAGCGCGCCGTCGCCGAGGATGGCCACGACACGGTGGTCGCGCCCGGTGAGGTCGCGCGCGGCGGCCATGCCGAGCGCAGCAGAGATGGCCGTCGCCGCGTGGCCGGCGCCGAAGGTGTCGTACTCGCTCTCGTTCCGCTTCAAGAAGCCGGAGAGACCGCCTTCCTGGCGCAGCGTCTCCATGCCGCCGTTCCGTCCCGTGAGGAGCTTGTGGGGGTACGCCTGATGGCCGACGTCCCACACGATTTGGTCCGCGGGGGCGTCGAACACGGCGTGCAGCGCGACCGTCAGCTCCACGACGCCGAGCCCGGCGCCGATGTGCCCACCGGTCCGCGAGCATATGTCGATCAACCGCTCGCGAATCTCGGCGGCGAGCGTTCGCAGCTCATCGCGGGAGAGCGATTTGAGGGCTGCGGGTCCGGTCAGGCTGTCGAGCAGCGGCATGTGTGTGCCTAACGAGCAAAGGTGAAGCGAACGCCTGCAAAATCGCGCCGCGGGGGGCGCGCCTACCGACGACGGGTGACGGAAAAGGTCGCAAGACTCTCCATCGCCGGCGTCAAGATCCCGGCCCGGGCGAGCGCGGCGCATCCCGTATCGGCGAACGCGCGGGCGAGCGCCGATGCTCCCTCGACGCCGAGCAACGCGGGATATGTGCGCTTGTTTCGTTCCGCATCGCGTCCCGCCGTCTTGCCGAGCGCCGTCGTGGTCGACGTGGCATCGAGCACATCGTCGGCGATCTGGAACGCCAGCCCGATCGCCTCGCCATACGCGCGGAGCGATGCGACGGCACGCTCCGGCGCCCGCGCGGCGAGCCCACCGATGACGACGGCGGCCGTGATCAGCGCGCCCGTCTTGGCGCGGTGCACCGTTTCGAGCTCCTCGAGCGACATCGTGCCATCTTCGCTCGCGAGATCGAGCATCTGTCCTCCTACCATGCCTCCCGCCCCCGACGCTCGCATTAGCTCCCCAAGGATGGCCGCACGCAACGGGCGCGGCAATGCGAGCGCGCTGGCCGCGTCGGCCGCCGCCCACGCGGCGAGCGGCACCATCGCGACGCCAGCCGCCGTGGCGACGGCCGTGCCGTACATGCGGTGCAGTGTGGGACGGCCGCGCCGCACGTCATCGTCGTCCATGCACGGCAGATCGTCGTGCGCGAGCGAATACGCGTGCACCACCTCAACCGCGGTCGCCAGCGCGGTCGCGTCGTCGCGGCCGCCTGCCGCATCGTACGCCGCCAGGAGCAAGATCGGTCGCAACCGCTTGCCGCCGCCGAGAATGCTGTAGCGAATGGCCTCGGCGACGCGCGCCGGAATGCCGCCCAGCCGCTCGTCGCACATCGCGGCGAGCGCGCGCTCGACCGCCTCGCGCTCCGCGGCGAAGTCGGCGGCGTCAGCCGTCGAGGTCGGAGACGCGGAGGCGTCCATCGGCGTGCTCGGTGAGAATGCGAACCTGCGCATCGGCGCGCTCGAGCGCGGCCGATGCGAGGCGGAGCCGGGCGATCCCTTCCTCGAACAGTGCGAGCGCGCGGTCGAGCTCGACGTCATCGCGCTCCAGCTCGCGCACAATCGCCTCGAGTCGCGACAGCGATGCCTCGTACGTCGCCGGCGACTCGTTCGGCACCGGCGCCGTCACGGGCCCGGCTCGCCGTCGGCATGGGCGCGCACGACGCCGTCGCGTAGCGTGAGCGCGAACGCGGCGCCGGGCGCGAAATCCGAAGCCCGCATGAGCGGCCGGCCGCCCTCGTCGCGCGCGACGGCGACGCCGCGGGCGCGCGCCGCGAGCGGGCTCAGCGCGTGCAACCGTGCGGCGGCCACATCCGCCCGCGCGCGCCGGCGGTCGACAAGCACCCGCGCGCCCCGCTTCATCGCGAGCGTCGTGCGGTCGACGCGGCGGCGCGCGGCGTCGATGCGCCGGCCGACCGCGCCCCGCAGCGCGTCGGCCTGCGCGCGCAGCGACACGATCTCCTCGGCGAGCACCGGCACAGCGCACTCGGCGGCGGCCGATGGCGTGGCGGCACGCACGTCGGCCACCAGATCGCAGAGCGTGATGTCGACCTCGTGGCCGACGGCGGAAATCGTCGGGATCGGCGACATGGCGAGCGCGCGCGCGACGGCGATGTCGTTGAACGCCCAGAGATCCTCGCGCGCACCGCCACCGCGGCCGACAATCAAGACATCGGCGCCGCCCCACCGCGTCGCGCGCTCGATCGCGGCGATGATCGCGCCGGGCGCGCCCTCGCCCTGCACCTTCGTCGGCACCACCACGAGCTGGACACAGGCGCACCGTCGCCGGACGACGGCGATGATGTCGTGGAGCGCCGCGCCGTCGGCGCTCGTTACCACGGCGACGACGCGCGGCAGCCGAGGGAGCGGCCGCTTGCGCGCAGGGTCGAGCAGGCCCTCGGCGGCGAGCCGCTCGCGCGCCACGTCGAGCGCTTTGCGGTGCAATCCGTCGCCGACGGCGTCGAGTGCGCTGACGATGAGCTGCACGTCGCCGCGCGCCGGATACACCGTGAGCTGGCCACGCGCGACGATCTGCATCCCTTCGTCGGGCGGGGCGATGATACGGCGCTGGTCGCTCGACCAGATGACGCAACGCACCTGCGCCGCCGCGTCGCGCAGGCAGAAGTACCAGTGGCCGTTGCGATGCGACTTGAAGTCGCTCACCTCGCCGCGCACCCACAGCGGCTGGAATGCGCCCTCGAGAATGTCCTTCGCAATGCTCGTCAACTCGCTCACGGCGAGCGCGCAGCCGGGCGCGGCGCCGGGAAAGCCGGCCGGCCGCTCGGCGAGCGGCCGGTCGATCGCCGGCGGCGCCGCGCGAGGGGCCACGCGCGAGGGGGCACCACCGGCGAAGAGATCGAGGTCGCCGACGTTCGCGCTGCCGTCTGGTCGCCGACGGCCGCTCATCGCGAGGCTGCGCGCACGGTGTTTCGCAGGAGGAGTGCGATGGTCATCGGCCCCACGCCGCCGGGCACCGGCGTG
>JBDUCS010000123.1:0-10217 GCA_040003335.1 Gemmatimonadaceae bacterium
GAGTCGCCATCGTTCTGATAGTTCTTCGCCGCGTTGATCCCGCCCTGCGCCGCGATGCTGTGCGCGCGGCGCGGCGAATCCTGGAAGCAGAAGCAGGCGACGTTGTAGCCGAGCTCGCTCAGGCTCGCCGCCGCGGCGCCCCCTGCCAGTCCCGACCCGACGACGATCACGCTGTGCTTTCGCTTGTTCGCCGGGTTCACGAGCTTGAGCTCGAAACGGGCGCGATCCCACTTCAGCTCGAGCGGGCCCGGGGGAATCCTCGATCGCAAGTCCATGATTATCTCACGATCCCGAGAAGAATTCCGACCGGGACCAAGGTGAAGCCGAGCCACACGAGGAGCGCCAGCGCCGCGGCGACGGTGTGTTTGAGCGGATCGGCGCCCATCTTCACGAGCCCGAGCGTGCGAAGGCTGCTCCAGGTGCCGTGATACAGATGCAGTCCGAGCGCGATCATCGCCACGATGTAGAGCGCCGATACCCACCAGATGCGGAACGCGCCCACGACGTTGGCGTACACATCGCGCGCCTGATACGGTACGGGTTGCAAGGTGCCGGTCGTGAAGTGCAGCAGATGCAGTACGACGAACAGCAGAATCAGCGTGCCACCCCATCGGATGGTACGCGCCGCGAAGGTCGACACCTGCGGCTCATGCTCGTGGTATCCAATGGGACGCGCCGC
The DNA here is from genome assembly GCA_040003335.1 of Gemmatimonadaceae bacterium. Classification (GTDB taxonomy): domain Bacteria; phylum Gemmatimonadota; class Gemmatimonadetes; order Gemmatimonadales; family Gemmatimonadaceae; genus JALZAE01. Next base: position 680 of record JBDUCS010000123.1, read on the forward strand.
GCGCGCCCGCGCCGCCAGCTGATACGCCGCCGTTGCGTGCAGTATCACCGAGACGAGCAGCACCCCGCGCGCGACCCAGAGCAGCGCACCCAAGCTGCGCAGAAACTCCGAGTACTCGTTGATCTTGTCGGGGCCGCGGAAGACGAGAAGGTTGCCGCTCAGATGGGCGATGACGAAGCCGACGAAAATCAGCCCGGTCACTGCCATCACGATCTTCTTGCCGATCGTCGAGCGCCAGAAGGCGAAAAGCCGCATCAGTCCGTCCGCGCCGCGCGACCTAGAGCTTCACGGCGGCCATCGGCTCCTTCACTGCATCCGCGCTCTTTTGCAGCGCGACTCTCTCGTCGTCGTTCAGGTCGACCTCGATGATCTGCTCCAGTCCGCCACGGCCGATCTTGCACGGCACGCCGAGGAAGAGGCCGCGCATTCCGTATTCGCCCTCGAGCCACGCGGCGCACGGCAGCACGCGCTTCCGGTCGAGCGCGATCGCCTCGCACATCTCGACCGCGGCGGCCGATGGCGCATAGTAGGCCGATCCGGTCTTTAAGTACTTCACGATCTCGGCGCCGCCATTCCGCGTGCGCGCCACGATCTCATCGAGCTTCGCCTTGTCGATGAACTTGCCGATCGGGATTCCGCTCACGGTCGTCGTCGAGATGAGCGGCACCATCGTGTCGCCGTGCCCGCCCAGCACCATCGCCTGGATGTCGAGCACCGACACGTCGCACGCTTCGGCGAGAAAGCTCCGGTAGCGCGCCGTATCGAGCACGCCGGCCATGCCGAGCACGCGCTCGCGTGGAAAGCCCGTGATCTCCTTCGCCACCCAGGACATGACATCGAGCGGGTTCGACACCATGACGATGATCGCGTTCGGCGATGTGCGCTTCACGTTCTCCGACACGGTCTTGACGATGCCGGCGTTCGTGTTGAGCAGATCGTCGCGCGACATCCCGGGCTTGCGCGCGATGCCCGCGGTGATCACGACGATGTCGGAATCGGCGGTCTCCTCGTAGCCGTTGGTGCCGATGACGCGCGTGTCGAAACCCTCGATCGGCGCCGATTCCCACTGGTCGAGCGCCTTCCCCTGCGGGACGCCCTCGACGACATCTACCATCACCACGCGGCGTGCGAGCGATTTTTCGGCCAGTCGCTGAGCGGTCGTCGCACCGACGTTTCCGGCGCCGACGACCGTGATCTTGTTGAGCATGATTGGTCTGCTTGCTGAGGGCGTGAGTCGCGAGGCTTCGGGAGTGTGGCACCCGAAACTTAGTCGTTCGGCACCCGCCGTGAAGCGACTCGATTGTCTGTCGAGCGCATCGACCGCTAGCCGCCTACCTGCGACAGCGCGCGCAGCCCGCCCACCTTCATCTGCAGCAGATCGTGCTCCTTCGGTTTGTCGGCGAGGGCGCGCACGTACAGCGGGTACAGCGCATCGCCGGCGCGGAGCGGATCGCGGAGGTTCACCTCGTGATCGCCGTACAGGCACGTGCGCAACCGCCCGTCGGCCGTCAGGCGTACGCGGTTGCACGAGCCGCAGTACGTGTGCGTCATTGGTGAAATGACGCCGATCGTCCCCGCCGCGCCGTCGAGGCGGTGATACGAGGCCGGCCCATTGCCGCGCGGCGGCCCCGCATCCGCCCTGAGGGGGGCGATCGCCGCGAGACGGGAGAGAATCTCGTCACTCGGCACGACGTGCTCCCACGTCAGCTCGCGCATCTCGCCCACCGGCATCAGCTCGATGAAGCGCACGTGCCACGGATGATCGATCGTCAGCCGTGCGAAATCCTCCACCTCATCGTCGTTGATGCCGCGCATCACCACGACGTTGATCTTGACCGGATTCAGCCCGGCGCGCTCGGCCGCGAGCGCCGCGTCAATCGGATTGAACGCGGTGGTGCGGCGCGAGATCGCGGCGATGCGGTCGGCGCGGAGGCTGTCGGCGCTCATGTTCACGCGATCGAGCCCCGCCGCCTTGAGGCCCGGCGCCATCTGCGGGAGCTTCGCGCCGTTCGTCGACAACGCGATGTCGCGAATGCCGGGCACCGCGCGCAGCAGCGCGATGAGCCGCTCGAGATCCGGCCGAATCGTCGGCTCGCCGCCAGTGATGCGCAGGCGGCTCAGGCCGTGCGGCGCCAGCTGTCTGACGATTTCGGCGATCTCCTCGTACGTGAGGATGTCCGCCTTCGGCAGCCACGGCAGCCCCTCGGCCGGCATGCAATACACGCATCGGAAGTTGCAGCGGTCGGTGACCGAGATGCGGAGATACTCGATGCCGCGCCCGTGCTGGTCCACCAACACACTCATGGCAGCACCTCCTGATGCGCGCGGGTCGGGTCGACCCACTCGCGCGTGCCGTCGGCGTAGTGCTCGCGCTTCCAGACCGGAACGCGCTGTTTCAGCTGCTCGATCGCGTAGCGCGATGCGCCGTACGCCTCGGCGCGATGGGGATGCGCGACGGCGATCGCGACGCTCGCGTCGCCGAGCGCGAGCGCACCGAGCCGGTGCTCGATCACGACGTGCGCCGTGCCGAAACGCTCGCCCGTCTCGGCAGCGATGAGCGTCATCTCGCGCTCGGCCATCGCCTCGTACGCGCTGTACTCCATCCCCGTCACCGCGCGGCCGTCGTTCATGTCGCGGACGGTGCCGACAAAGAGGATGAGCGCACCGCACGCCGCGTCGGCGACCTCGGCGAGAATCCGCTGCGGATCGAGCGGCTCGCGCGTGAGGGCGCCGCGCACGTCAGCCCCCCGCCACCGGCGGAATCACGGCGATCTCGTCGCCCGCCCGGAGCCGGTGATCGCGACGCGCGTACGCGAGGTTCACCGCGACGAGCGGCTGCGGCGGCAACTGCTCGCCGCCGGGGAGCGCGAGAATCTGCGCCAGCGCGTCGGCAACCGTCGCGTCTGGTGCGAGCGCAAGCTGCACACGGTCGCGGCCGAGCACGTCGGCATACGATGCGAAAAGAAGGGCGGTGATGTCCATTGTGACCGGGGCGTTGGAGCCGCCGATCTCAGGCGGCCGAGGGCTCGTCGGACGTTTCGTCTTCCAACTCGTGCATTTCGACCTGGGCGACCATCGCGCGCAGCTCCTTGGACGGCTTGAAGACTGGAACCGGGCGCGCGGACACCTCCACCGGTGAACCGGTGCGCGGGTTGCGCGCCATCCGCGTCTTGCGGCGACGGATCTTGAAGGTGCCAAAGCCTCGCACCTCGATGTTCTTCTGCTCGTGCAGCGCTTCCTTGATGGCGTCGAGAAAGGCGTCCACCACGCGAGCGCAATCCTTCTTGGAGATCATCGGCCCGGCGGTGCGGGAGATCTGCGTCGTTACCCGCTCGACAAGGTCGGCTTTGGTCATCGGGAACCTCGGTGAGACGCTCGCGCCGGGGCGGCGAGGCGTAGATCGAAGTTAGGACTTCGCATAATGGGTGTCAAGCGTTTGGCTCGCTTGCACTTATGAAGCAGAGGCTCGGCCCTTCACGGAGGCCATGAACTCGCCGAACAACGGACGCGCGTCGTGAGGGCCGGGTGCCGCCTCGGGATGGTACTGCACGGCGAACACCGGAAGCTCGCGGTGCCGCAGTCCCTCGATCGAGCCATCGTTCAGATTGACGTGCGTCACCCGAAGCGCCGATGCGCCAGGTACTTGCTCCGCGTCACCCGTTACCGCGAAGCCGTGATTCTGTGATGTGATCAAAACCTTTCCCGATTCTAACTCGCGCACCGGATGATTTCCGCCGCGGTGGCCATAAGGCATCTTGGTCGTGGAGCCGCCGAAGGTCAGCCCGATGAGCTGGTGCCCCAAGCAGATGCCGAGAATGGGGAGGCCAGTTTCCGCGAGCGTTTTGATGATCGCCGGCGCATAGCGCACGGCCGCCGGATCGCCCGGACCGTTCGCGAGAAAAACGCCGTCCGGCTCGAGCTCCAGCGCTGCCTCGGCCGGCGTGTCGGCCGGAACCACCGTGAGGCGACATCCTTCGTCGGCGAACAGGCGCAAGATGTTTCGTTTGATGCCGTAGTCGTAGGCCACGATGTGGCGCTCTTCGCCGGCGTCGCCCCAGCCGTACGGCCGCGTCGTGGAGACGATCGATGCGAGATCGAGCCCCTCCATCGAGGGGCAGGTGGCGAGCGCCGCGCGCGCCGCGTCGTGCGGGGATTCGCCGAGGCCGATCACGCCGCGCATCGAACCGGCGGACCGCAAGTGCTTGGTGAGACGGCGCGTGTCGACGCCGTCGATGACGGGTACGCCCTCTCCAGCGAGCCAACCGAGGAGACTACCGGTGGCGCGCCAGTTCGAGAAGTCGCCCGACAGCTCGCGCATCACGACGCCGGCTACCTGCGGCCGCGACGATTCCACATCCTCGGCGTTGATGCCGTAGTTGCCGATCATCGGCGCCGTCATCACGACGATTTGGCCGCGGTACGACGGATCGGTGAAGACTTCCTGATAACCGGTCATGTTCGTCGTGAACACGACCTCGGCGACTGCCGGCGTGTCGCTTCCGAGCACGGTGCCGTGAAAAAGAGTTCCGTCCTCGAGCAGGAGGAACCCCGGGCGACGAGCGGTGGCAGTCACGCTCCTACGGCTTTGGCTTCGGCTTCGGCGGCGCTTCAGCCGGCGCGGTGGGCGCGGGCTGCGTCGGAAGCGGAACGGCTGGCGCGCTCGTCGCGGGCGACGGACGCGCCGGCGCGGATTGCTGCGAGAGCGGCTTGTCGAGCACCGAGGTCGGCGCGCGGCTCCGGCTCGTCATGATCTGCAGCGTGATGCCGAGAAAGAGGAAAATGCCGACGAGCCACCAGCTGCCTTTGGTAAAGATCGTCGACGCCTGGCGCGTACCGATGAAGGCGTCGGCGGAGGACGACGCGCCGCCAAAGCTCGCCGCGAGACCGCCGCCCTTGCCCGACTGCACGAGGATGACGCCGATCAGCGTGATCGCGTCAAGGAAAAGCAGGACCATCAGGAATCGAAACATCAATCGGGGTCTGTGAGGAGATGACGTAAGCATCTCAAGCTACGCGTGTTACGACGGCAAATCAAGGGAGCAAAGGCGTGCCCAGGTGTCGGGTTCGAGGCTCGCGCCACCGACCAGCAGGCCATCGACCTCGGGCGCGGAGAGCAGCGCGGCCGCGTTCGACGGATTCACGCTGCCGCCGTAGAGAATCGGAATGTCTGCCGCCTTCGCACCAACGATCTCGCGCAGGTTCGCGCGAAGAATTTCGTGCACATCGGTTGCGTCGGCGGGCGTCGCGGTGCGCCCCGTTCCGATCGCCCACACCGGCTCGTACGCAATCAGCGCGGTCGACACGCTCGCGCTCTCCAGCATCGAGAGTCCCGTTCGAAGCTGGCGCACGACCACATCGTTCGTGTCACCGCGCTCGCGTTGCTCGATCGTTTCGCCGACGCAGAGCACCGGTGTGAGTCCGGCACGCGCCGCCGCCGCGCACTTCTTCGCCGTCTCGAGGTCCGACTCGCCGAAGACGTGTCGGCGCTCGGAATGGCCGACGAGCGCGATGCGCGCGCCCGCATCGCGCGCGATCGGCGCCGACGTCTCGCCGGTATACGCTCCCTTGTCTTCCCAGAAAATGTTCTGCACGCCGACCAAAATGTCTGGGCGACCGTGAGCGGCCTCGGCGACCACCGCGATCGCGGCTGCCGTCGGACAGAAGATCACCGTGCGGTCCATGCGGCGCTTATGACGCGTCAGGAACCCGCGCATGAATTCCTTCGCGTCGCTCGGCCCGTGATTCATCTTCCAATTCGCGACCAGCACCGGCTTGCGCATCAGGGCGCGGCCTCGTCGAGCGCGGCGACACCGGGAAGGGTCTTGCCCTCGAGAAACTCGAGCGAGGCGCCGCCGCCCGTCGAGACGTGACTCATCGTGGCGGTGAGCCCGAGTTGGGTGACCGCGGCGGCCGAGTCACCGCCGCCGACGATCGTCGTCGTGCCACCCGCGGTCGCGGCGCTCATCGACTCGGCGATCGCGCGCGTACCGGCGTCGAACGGCGGCGTCTCGAACACGCCCATTGGTCCGTTCCAGATGACGCTCTTCGCGCGACGAATCTCGTCGCCGAAGCGCTGCGCCGCGCGCGGCCCGATGTCGTACATCGCCAGGTCGGCCGGGATCGCGTCGCGGGCGACGGTTCGCGACGTCGCCGCTCCGTCGAGCGACGCCGCGACGAGCGCGCCCTCCGGCAGCACGATCTTGTCGCCGGCGCCGGCCAACAGCGTCTTCGCCATCGCGACACGGTCGGGCTCGACGAGCGACTTGCCCGTCTCGAGTCCCATCGCCTTGAAGAACGTACAGGCCATTGCTCCGCCGATCAGCAGCGTGTCCACCTTCGGCAGGAGATTCGCGATCACATCGATCTTGCCGGAGATCTTCGCACCGCCGAGCACGGCGACGAACGGCCGCCGCGGATTCGCCAGCGTGTCGCCGAGGTAGCGGAGCTCGGCCTCCATCAGCAGCCCGGCGACGGCCGGCTTTAGATAATGTGCGACACCCTCCGTGCTGGCGTGCGCGCGATGCGCGGCTCCGAATGCGTCGTTCACGTAGCAGTCGCCCAACTCGGCCAGCGCCCGGGCGAGGCGCTCCTCGTTCTTCTCCTCGCCGCCGAGAAAGCGCGTGTTCTCGAGCAACAACAGCTCGCTGGCGGCGAGCGCTCGCGTCGTCTTCTGCGCCTCGTCGGAGTCGGTGGACTCGACGAACCGAACAGTCCGCGACGTGAGCGTAGCAAGATGCCGCGCGATCGGCTCGAGCGAATACTTCATCTCGGGCTTGCCCTTCGGCCTGCCGAGGTGCGACAGGAGCACGACGCAGGCGCCGCGCGCCGCCAGATACTCGATCGTCGGAAGCGCGGCGCGAATGCGGGTGTCGTCGGTGACGGCGCCCTTCTCGTCCTGCGGCACGTTGAAGTCCACGCGCACGAGCACACGCTTGCCGCGGAGCTGCTCGTCGGTCAAATCGCGAACCGTCTTCTTAGCCATGGAGGGGGTCACGAGCGAGGAGGCCGGCGCGCGTGCATCAGCGCCGACATGACGACCGCGATCACTCCGACGAAGATCATCACACGCCCGATGCGCGATAGCTGCCAGAGATGCTCGTAGGTGAGGAAGTTCGCCATCTTGAGCTTCGTGCTATCGACCGGATGTGCGGCGAGGCGCTGCATGCCGAGGTACGCATACGCGTACAACGACGCCGCGCCGACGAGAATGGCGACGGCGATCCCGTCGCGCATGCGGTCGGCACGGGTGACGCCGCGATCGGCGCCGTTGGTCACAGCGTCTTGCCGATGAAGCGCACGAGATCGACGCAGCGCGCCGAGTAGCCCCACTCGTTGTCGTACCACCCGCACACCTTCACCAGCGTGCCGTCGATCACGTTCGTGATGTGCGCGTCGAGAATGCACGAGTGCGGATTGCCGATGTAGTCCGCCGATACGAGCTCGACCTCCGAGTACTGCAGAATGCCGCCGAGCGGCCCCTCGGCCGCGGCGCGGAATGCGTTGTTCACCTCCTCGATCGTCGTCGCGCGCTCGACCTCGACGACGAGATCCGTGAACGAGACGTCGGGCGTCGGCACGCGAACGGCGATTCCGTCAATCTTGCCCTTCACCTCGGGAATCACGAGCGACGTCGCCTTCGCGGCGCCGGTAGTCGTCGGGATAATCGACACTGCGGCCGCGCGCGCGCGCCGTAAGTCCTTGTGCGGCGCGTCGAGCACTTGTTGGTCGTTCGTGTAGCTGTGGATCGTCGTCATCGAGCCGCGCTTGAATCCGAAATTGTCGCGGACGACCTTGACCATCGGTACGAGGCAATTCGTCGTGCACGATGCGTTCGAGATGATCGTGTGCTTGGCCGGATCGTACGTCTCGTGATTGACCCCCATCACGATCGTGATGTCCTCGCTCTTCGCCGGCGCCGAAATGATCACCTTCTTCGCGCCCGCAGCGATGTGCTTCTTCGCATCCTCGGCATTCGTGAAGCGCCCCGTCGACTCGATCACGATGTCGACGCCGAGGCTCTTCCACGGGAGCTTCGCGGGATCTTTCTCCGACAGCACGCGGATCTCGTCGCCGTCGATCGTGATTGTGCCCCCACCCGCCGTGACGTCGCCGTTATACGTGCGGTGCACCGAGTCGTACTTGAAGAGGTGCGCCAGCGTGCGCGTGTCGGTCAGGTCGTTCACGGCGACGACATCGATGTCGCCCAGTCCGCTTTCCTTGGCGATGCGCACGATCTGGCGGCCGATGCGGCCGAAGCCGTTGATCCCAACCTTGAGCGCCATGTGTGATTCCGGTCTGCTGTCGGAGATGGTGTCGCGAACGATTGAGCGCGCGGGTGCCGGCTTAGGCTCGGTCGCCTGCCGCCGGCGCACGCGCGAAGGAAACATAGCTGACGATGCGAGCACCCGCGCCGAAGAGAACGGCCGCGCATTGGGCGAGCGTCGCGCCGGTGGTGATCACGTCGTCGACGAGGACGATGTGCGCGCCCCGGACGCCGCCCTCGCCGACGGCGAACGCGCCGGCAACGTTGCGGCGACGCTGATCGGGTGTCAACCGCGTCTGCGTGCCCGTGCGCCGCGTGCGCACGAGGCGGTCGTTCCACATTGGAATGCGCCAGCGCGCGGCGAGTGACGCGGCGATGAGCGCGCTCTGATTGAAGCCACGCTCGCGCAGTCGAACGGGCGCCAGCGGAACGGGGACGACCGCCGTTCGCTCGGCCACCACATCGTCCGGCCACGGGAGTCGCGCCATGCGCTCGGCGATGCCGTCGGCGACGGCCGTCCACCCTTCGTACTTGAGCGCGCGCACGATCGCGCTCGCCGTCGTGCCTGGCATCCAGCAGACCGATCGCGCGGCGCGCACGTAGGGCGGCAGCAGCTCGCACCACCCGCACGCGGCCGAGGCGAAGCGCGTGCGCAGTGGATGGCCGCACCGGTCGCAGCGCGGCGCCGGCAACAGCGCGAGACGCGACCAGCAGCCGCCGCAGACCACGCCGTGCTCGCCCATGGCGAGCGCCCGTTCGCACGAGACGCAGGTGCGCGGCAAACAGAAATCGAGCGCGTGCTCGGCGGCCGCACCGAGCGCGGTGGCGACGGCGGCGGCGAGGGCGGCTCTCATAGCGCGACGGCGACGCGCATCGCGTCGCGCATCACTTCGCGGGGCGCGGCGATCGCGAACCAGCGCTCGAAGGCGAGCGCCCCCTGCTCCAGCAGCATCGGCAGTCCATCGGACGCGCGGTGGCCGCGCGCGCGCGCATCGCGCACCCACGACGTCTCGCCGCGCCGGATGACGAGATCGAGAATCGCCGCGCCCGCCGGCACTGCGTCGAGGCGCACCGGATGGTCGTCGCTGGTCATGCCAATCGTCGTCGCGTTGACCACGCACGTCGCGCCGTCGACCGCGTCCTCGGCGGTCGCGGCGACGCGCACGGCGACGCGTGCGCGCGCCGCCACTGCAGTGGCGCGATGGGCCGTGCGATTGTAGATCGCGACTTCGGCGTGCGGCCAGCCGTCGAGCGCGGCGAGCACGGCGGCCGCCG
>JBDUCS010000124.1:0-10166 GCA_040003335.1 Gemmatimonadaceae bacterium
TGGAAGGCGAGAACACCGACAAGGGCGTCTTCCGCGATACGAACGAGGAAGCCGAGCGCCGCGACAAGCAGCCCGCGACGAGCGAGCCCCTGCTGCTCGGCATCACCAAGGCGAGTCTCACGACGCAATCGTTCATCTCGGCGGCGAGCTTCCAGGAGACCACGCGCGTGCTCACCGACGCGGCGATCCGCGGCGCCAAGGACGACCTCCTCGGCCTGAAGGAGAACATCATCATCGGTCACTTGATCCCCGCGGGCACCGGCATGTACCGATATCAGGATGTGGAGATCGAGGGACTCGAGCCGCCGGCTCCCGAGCCGTCGGCCGAGCCCGTGATCGAGTCGCCGTTCGCCCCGTTGCTGACCACGGGCGGCGGCGGTCCGCAGACCCTCAGCTTCGGCGGAGACGACGAGGGCTGATCACTGCAAAACGAATCACAAAAACGAAAACGCCGGTCGAGATCTCGATCGGCGTTTTCGTTTTTTCGCGTTTACGTTTTGTGGATGTGCCGAGATGGCCGGATGCGGTTACGTCTTTACGCATGACGGTTTTCTCGCCGTATCGCTTCCCACGCCGCGCGCGCCTGATCACCGACTTTCGTTCCCGCATACCTATTCGCCAGGCCGTCGAGCTCGCGCATCATCGCGTCGTCGTCTGCGAGCGGTCCGGCAAACAGGTCAATCAGCCGGTTGGTCGTATAGACGTCGTCGCGGCTCGTGCAGGCGGGCATGGCGCGGGCGTCGCGGAAGAGCTCGGCGGCGCGCGCCGGATTCCTCGCCGGCCCCGCGTACATCTCGGCGGCGCGCACCCGGAGCGGTACGCTGGCCGGCGCGGCGGCGATGCGTGATTCCAGCGACGCCAGCGCCCCGTCCACGTCGCCGCGCATCTGCATCGCGTCTTCCGCCGAGCAGTCGAGATCCGGCGGCATGGAGTCGCCGCGCGGCGCGTACAGCGAGCCGGCGGCGCGCCCGCCGATGCGCGCCGCGGCGATGCCGGCGGCCGAGACGAAGACGAACGCCGCGACGCCGCCGAACAGCGCGTATAGCGCGTGCAGCGCGGAGCTCTGTCCCGCCTGCGCGCTGAGTCCGATGCCGAGGATGAGCGCGAGCGTGCCGAGGCACGCTCCCCATACGACGGCGCGCATGACCTCCGGCTCGTCCAAACCATGACGCTCGATGAAGGCCTGATCGGGTGGCGCGATCGCGCCGGGCCTCCCGATCACTCGCTGGGCGATCAGCTCATCGAGGTCGTCGGGCTCGGGAATGGTCATCGGTCGTTCGGTCGAAGGGCGACGTATGGCGACTTGACGTGCGCCGACGGGCTCTGGATGTTCGCTCGGTGATCGGCTGGATTCTTCTCCTGCTCGCGGCGCTGTTCGCGCTCGCGCTCGCGCTCGGCATCGCGCGCCGCGCGGCCGACCGCGCCGCGAAGCGCGCCGTGCATCGCTTTCACGCCCGCGTCAACCGTTTCAAGCTGACGCGGAAGCCTTACATCCGCACGACCCTCCTCGGCGACCCCGAAGTGGCGAGCGCCGTGCGCCGGCACGCCGCCGAGACCGGCATCACGGAAGAGAAGACGTGGGCGCGCGTCGACACGTACATCGATGAGATCGTTCCGCACTTCAATATCCTCGCCTACTACAAGTTCGGCTACGCGTTCAGCCGCTTCGTCATCAACTTCTTGTACAAGGTCAGCGTCGACTACGAGGACCTCGTCACGCTCGAGGCGCTGCCGGACGACGCGAGCGTCATCTACCTGATCAATCACCGCAGCAACGCCGACTACGTCGTGGTCGCCTATGTGCTGGCCGGCGACGTGTCGATCTCCTACGCGGTCGGCGAGTGGGCGCGCGCCTTCCCGCTCGAGTACGTCTTCAAGAGTTTCGGCTCCTACTTCATCCGCCGAAAGTATCGCGAGCCGCTGTACCACACGCTGCTCGAGCGCTACGTGCAGCTCATCACGCGGAACGGTGTGACGCAAGGCATTTTTCCCGAGGGCGGACTGTCGCGCGACGGTCACCTGCGGCCGGCGAAGATCGGGCTTCTCGACTACGCGCTCGGCGTCGCCCGCGACTCGGCGTACTCGCGGCGCATGCACATCATCCCCGTGTCGCTCAACTACGATCGCGTGCTCGAGGACCGTACGCTGCTGCGCGAGCTTGCGAAGCACGAGACGGGCGCACGCGTGCCAAAGCTGCGGCAGGCGATGGAGGTGCTGCACTACGTAGGATGGAACGCGCTGCGGCTCGCGACGGGCCGTTGGCGGAAGTACGGACGCGTCGCGGTGACGATCGGCCGGCCGATGCCGGTGGAGCCGTGGCTCGCCGAGCAGCGGGCGGCACACGGCGATTTTTTCGCGCTCCCGCGCGAGCAGCGGCTGCCGGCGGTACAAGTGCTCTGCGACCGCGTGATGACGCGGATCGGCGAGCTGATCCCGGTCACGCCCGTGCCGCTCGCCTGCGCGGCGATCCAGAGCTTCGACAGCGACTTCATCCCGCGTGCCGCCCTGATCGAACGCATGTCGGAGATGCGCGAGGTGCTACTCGAGCTCAACGGCCACGTCCTGCGCGCCGATCGCGACATCACGGAAACGTTCGATCGCGCGTGGCGGATGCTGGAGATGCGGAAGATGCTGGTGGAGCAGGGTGGCGGCTTCGCCGTGCTGCCGAGCCAACGGGAGCTCGTGAGCTACTACGCGAATAGCATCGCGCACCTGCTCGGCCCCTTCGAGCGCGGCGTCCGCGAGCGCGACGCGTTCCCGGCTGTCTTCGGTGATCGTTGATCAGTGATCCGGGATCAGGCTTTCATCCGGCGAGATCCGCTTCCAGTCCTGCGCGTAGGGCTGCCACGCATCGAGATCCCGCGAGCACCTATCACCGATCGCCGCGCACCAGCCACGACATGCGCGGAACCGGCGCGGGGGTCGAGAAGGGACCCGACGCGAGGGCCTCGAACAATCCGGCGGCCTCGGCGGCGGTGTACGAGTAGAGTGCGATGCCGCGCGCGCCGCGCTCGCGCGCGAGAGCGATCTGGCGTAGTACTTCGGCCGCGCCCTTGTCCGCGCCGATGCCGATGTAGAGGTGGCGGCCGCCCGCGGTCTGCACGCCCTGCAAGTGATCGTCGAGGAGACACGCCCAGTCGGCGCGACCGCAGTAGCTCGGCGTGATCGACAAGTACGTCATCGGCACGACGACGTCGACCAGACCGTCGAGCGCCCACTCGCGCGGATCCTGCGCCAACTCGGAGTAGCCTTCCGACGTGTGCCAGCTCCACTTGTCGCGATAGATGCCCCACACCGCTGCGCTGATCACGATCGACGGTCGCGCGGCGCGGGCGCTGTCGCGTACGTCGCGCACGGCGGCCGCGACGAGCGAGCGGCGGAAGTCGGCCCATCGCTCGTCGCCGTGCGCGGGAATGCCGCCGAACCGACCGATGCTCGCGTCGTCGAACGACCAGCGCGTGCCGGGGTAGCGGATGCGGTCGAGATGAATCCCGTCGACGTCGTAGCGGCGCGCGATGTCGGCGGCAACGCGCGCGAGCTCGTTGCGAACGCCGGGAATCGCCGGCGAGAGCCACACGTACTCTTCGCCGTTCGGGCAGCCGAGCGATTTCCCGTCGTCGTCGATCATCGCCCAATCGGGATGCACGCGCAGCGCGTGCTCGGGGTTGCCACGGTCCGACGCGGCGAGCAGCCGGCAGGTGCTCGCCGTGCCGGCGCCCCAGCCGCTGAAGGCGTTGAGCCACGCGTGCAACTCGATGCCGCGCGCGTGCGCCTCACGCACGGCGACGTCGAGCGGATCCCACGTTGGCGTTCCGCCGAGGTGGCCGCACAACACCACGGCGCACGGCTCGATGCTGGAGCGGTAGAGTGCGTCCGCGGCGCCACGCACCTGGAAGTAGATGACGTTGAAGTGCGCTTGCGCCGCGCGCTCCACGATGTGCGTGATCTTCTGCGGCGAGTCGAAGTCGAAGCGGGAGACCCAGAGGGCTCGCCCCTCGGCCGCGCTCGAGCCCGCGACCGTCGAGACGCCCGGCGCCGGCCGCTGGGCGAGGATGACGGAGGCGTGCATTGAGCCGCCGAGCAGGACTGCGACGAGCGCGCGCGGCGCACCGGCGAATGGGAGCGAGGGAGTCATCGTCCACAGAACGCGCCGGCCGCCGATCCGTCACGCCGCCGGTGGCGACGGCACCCCCGCAGTAGAAGGAGCACGTCCACGCCACGCCGTGCCTCGGCTCGCGGTCACGGCACGACGAACGTGCCTTCCGCCCGCGCGCTCCCCACCGCGACCTGCGCCCAGTCCTTGAATGCCGGACCCGATCCGGCCTCCGTCCACTCGGCGGCGTTGAGCCCCTGTCCGCCCCTTCCCAACCACACGCTGCACGAGTACGCCCACACCCCTCCCTGCGCGTATGGCTTGGAGCGCGTCGCCTTGAAGGGGGCTCCCATGTCCTGCCCATTGAGGGGGTTCGAAGGGCTGACACCGGTCTCCGTGGGAAGGCCGGGGCGGTAGTTCGTCGTGTTGTACTCGTTGAAACCCTCGTCCGGAAGCGAAGCGGTCTCCTCAACGTTGGTCGCCCACGTGACTCCCTCGTCCCAATCACCATCGGGCGGCTTGATACGACACACGAGTCTCGCCTTCCGCACCGTCGAATTCAGGTTCCTCATCCGCACGCGAACCACGATCGCGCCCGAGAGGCTCGAAGCCGGCGACGGGTTCGGTCCGCTGAACGTGATCGGCACATTGATGGGCGGGAGGATCGCCGCGCTCGGCGGCGCGGCCGGCGGACCGGAGTTGTCCGCAGGCGTCGCTGGCACTGCCTCGATCCTTCGCGCGTTTTGCAGTCGCAACGGCGCCTGCGCGGGGTACGTCACCGGCGGTGCCGCCTGCCCGGGAGCGACGCTCGTCAGCTCCGCCGTCCCCGACAATCCTTTCGCCAACGCCACCGTCACGGTTGTGCGCGACGGCTTGGCATCTGCGTTGGCGCAGAGATATCCCTCAGCGGGATCGTCCTTCTGCCACCGGAAGCTCTTCGCGTCGCTGATGTCGTACTTGAATCGCCGGCTATCCACGCGGCTTCCATCGGGGAGCTGAGCGCTCTGGTAGCCCTCGCCGTCCTGCACCTCGACGCGAATCGCCGCACAACGGCCAAGTGGCAAGGGATTGGGGACGATGCGGACCACGACTTTCCAACTCGCAGGCGCCGCTTGCGCATCGGCGCGGCCACCAAGCCCCATGGCGCAAACTGCAAGCATCCACTCGACGCGCATGGCGGCCGCCCCGAGTGAGCTCGAGCGAATCCGCTCTCGCCGCGAAAACGCATGTCCCATCGATGACATTCCATTCTCCCGCGTGATTTGGTGAGGAGGCGCCCTGCTGATCTGTGACCAAGGAGAGCATCCCATTGCTCGGCTCCGGCCAAGAATCTCGGACGCGCGAAATTTGCGGCGAGGAGCAAACACGAGCGTCAACAGCGGCGTCAACCGCTTGCGCCGCGAGAACATAGTTCGGTGTTGCCGCGGTGATGGGAAACGGCGATCTCGTCGGCGTCGCGAGTGGAGGGCCCGTGAGTCACCGCGCAACGCGGAACCCCACCAACGCCGCGCCAGAAGGACTGCGACACGCGTAATTCACTGGCGAGCCGCGGTTGACACACTTTGTCGATCGATCTAGCTTTAGCAGTCTGTGCCGCGTCGCCTTGGGCGGCGTATTTCGGAATACCCAGAGGTTATGCCAACTATTAATCAACTCGTCCGGCGCAGTCGCCAGGACGTCGAGAAGAAGGAAAAGGCGCCCGCCCTCAAGGGCAATCCGCAGAAGCGCGGCGTCTGCACGCGCGTGTACACCACGACGCCGAAGAAGCCGAACTCCGCGCTGCGCAAAGTGGCGCGCGTGCGATTGACGAACGGCTTCGAGGTGACGGCGTACATTCCCGGCGAAGGCCACAACCTGCAGGAGCACTCGATTGTGCTCATCCGCGGCGGCCGCGTGAAAGATCTCCCGGGCGTGCGATATCACATCGTGCGTGGCACTCTCGACGCGTCGGGCGTGAACGGACGCAATCAGAGCCGCTCCAAGTACGGCACCAAGCGGCCGAAGGCCGGAGGTAAGAAGTGAGTCGTCGTGCCCGTGCCGTGAAGCGCACCGTTCTCCCGGACGCGCGCTACGATAGCCAGACGGTGAGCAAGTTCATCAACGTGCTCATGTATCAGGGAAAGAAGTCCACCGGCGAGCGCATCTTCTACCAGGCAATGGATCTGGTCGAGAGCCGCACCTCGCAGCCGGGCGTGAACGTGTTCAAGCAGGCGCTGCAGAACCTCAAGCCGGTGGTCGAGGTGAAGAGCCGCCGCGTCGGTGGCGCGACGTACCAGGTGCCGGTCGAGGTTCGTCCCGAACGCCGCACGGCGCTGGCGATGCGCTGGCTGATCAGCTACTCGCGCGAGCGCGGCGAGAAGTCGATGGCGGAGAAGCTCGCGGCTGAGGTTATCTCGGCGAGCAAGGGCGAAGGCAACGCGGTGAAAAAGAAGGAAGACACGCACCGCATGGCCGAAGCGAACAAGGCGTTCGCGCACTACCGCTGGTAGTCATCACGGTCCGTCGGACGCGGCGACGGCGCGGTCGACCAACCGACTCGTAAATCCACCGGTTGCGGGCACACGCCCAACCGGGCCCGGCTCGCCGATCGCGCACCCCGTGACGCACGTGCGCGCAAGACGACGGATCTCGCCTGCGTCGACGCGGTTGAACTCGTCATCGGCATAGTGCGCGTTGAGATGATGCACGAGCGTTTCGAGCTCGTTGGACACCCCGCGATCGATCGCGCGTAGCCCGTCGTACGCGGTCTCGATGAGAGAGGCATCCGGTGCGCGCACGCCACGACCGATGCCCGCGTACCGGCCTCCCCATCGCGCGGCCTCACCTCGGTCGCAGCCGTTGCACGCGTCGATCACCACGGCCGTTGCCGGCAGCAGCGTTCGCCATGAGGCGTTCGCACCAACGTATTCACCGTGCCCGACGCAGAGCACCATGGCGTCCGCGCCGCGCAGCGCCGCCGGCAGGTCGCGGGTGAATCGCGGGGCGCATCCGGATTTCTCAACGTTTTGATCCGTCCGCTCGACGAAGGGGTCGTGGAGGCGCACGTCGCCGCCCCGTGAGATGAGCGCCCGTGCGAGCGAGAGCGTGGGCGCGTTTCGCGTGTCGTTCGAGTCAACGCGATACGCCGTTCCCAGCAGTGCCACCGTGTGGCCGCTGACCGATCCCAGGGTTCGTTCGAGCATGCCGATCACGTACGCCGGCGACTCATCGTTGATGCGGCGCGCCTCGAGGATGAGGCTGCGCGTCGCATCGAGACCGTCGGCAAGCGCGCGCCACCACAGGAGCACGCCATCCTTGGGCAGACAATGGCCACCGACGCCGAGCGTCGGAATGAGCATGCCGCCGCTGGGAATGACATCGGGCCGTCCGCTGGCCTCATCCACTTGCTCCGCACGCGCGTTTACCGCGTCGCGCACGGCGTAGAAGTCGACATCGCGAGCATCGCAATACCGCGCGACCTCCGCGGCGTATGCGATCCGGACGTCGCGGTACGCATTCTCGAGCGTCTTCACGCACTCAGCCGTCATGCTGTTGGTAAGGTGCAACGTGCCCGACGTGACGATCTCTCCGTAGACGCGCGCCGCCATGTCGCGAGACTCGGCGTGCAGTGCACCCATCACCTTGTCGGAGTTTCGGACGCGGTCGACCAGACGCCCTGGCATCACGCGATTTGGACTATTCACGAGCGCGATGTCGCGTCCGTCGACGAGCCCGTGCGACGCGAAGAGCGCACGCACGGTGCTCGCCATCGACGAGGGCGCCAGCGTCGATTCGATCACGATCACCGGTCTCCGGTCGTCGGCGCCCGACGCTGACGCATCACCGCGTGCGCGCGCAGTCAGGGCGCAGGCGACTCCGGTCAGCGCGTCGCACAACGGCCCGTAGTCCGGCGCGAATCCCGTGCGATCGGTTTGCACGCAGACCAGGATGAAGTCGGCGTCGCGCACTTCTCCGTAGTCGCTGCTGGCGCGCAGCCGCGTCATCGCAACCGCGCCGGCGATGAGGGCATCGAGGTCGGGCTCGAGGCCCCCGATGGGTGAGCGACCCTCGTTGATGGCCGCAACCTTCCAACCCGAGGTCGGCGATGCTCGCTGCAACACGACGATCTCGGCCGCCGCGAGCAGCGCGTTCGGCTCTGTCGCATCGGCGGCGGCGCTCGCCAGCATCGCGGCCATCGGCATGCCGACGATGCCCGGTCCGATGACGACGATTTTCCGGATCGGTGGTCCGACGGCGGGCGCTGAGTGGCTCGCGCGCACCGCGCTCCCACCGGGCACGGATGTCGATCCATTGCCGTGGCGCGTGGCGGACGATGCGTAGTGTGTCACGGCGCGTCGATGAATCGTTGAAACCAGAGCTCGAGGCAGAGCAGGCCCCAGATGCGCCGTCCGAAGGCGGGCTCGTCGGACAACGCTCGCTCGATGGCCGCCCCGTTATACCACCCTCGGCTGCGGGCCGCCTGGGACGAGAACGTGTCGCGCACGAACTCCGCCGTCTGGCCCCGCAACCACTTCTGCAGCGGAACGGGAAAGCCCATTTTGTCCTTCCGCGCGAAGACGCTGGCCGGCAACACGTCGCCCGCGGCGCGCCGCAGTAGGTACTTCAGCTCGCCACCCTTGAACTTCATGCGCGGTGGCAACGTCGAGACGAGATCCGCGATCCGCGGATCGAGCAATGGCACGCGCGACTCGATCGAGCACGCCATCGACACGCGATCTTCGACCTGCAGCAGCGCCGGCAGCGAGGTCACCATGTCAAAGTGGGTCATCTTGTTGAAGTACGACGTGGTATCGGGATGATTGAACACCTGCTGAAAGCGCGCGAAGACGGCCGCCGCATCGAACCCCGCCACGACATCCTCACTGAGTAGCTCCCGCACGCCGCCGCTCCGGTCGATCAACCGGAAGTAGCGCCGATCCATCGGCTCGAAGAGATCGTCGCGCCAGAAGTGCTGGAGGAGCGGTACGTAATCGCGCAGATATGGAAGATTCGAAGTAATGGAGGTGAGCGACACAATGTGCTCACCCTCGTCGTTCGTGTCGTAAATGGCTCCCTTGAGCGCCTGCTCGAGATACGCGACGAGGTAACGCGCGTACCCACCGAAGATCTCATCGCCGCCCTGGCCGCCGAGCATCACCTTCACATGCTGCGACGCACGGTGCGCGACGGCGTACTGCGGAAAGAGCCCCGGCCCGGCCGACGGTTCGTCCATGTGATAGATCAGTCGAGGCAACGCGGCAATAAACTCCTCTTCGGTCGGCCGCACCTCGCACAGCTCCACGCCGCTCGATTGGGCGACCGACCGCGCGTACGCGCTCTCGTTGAATTGGGGTCCGTCCTCGAACACGCCCGTGAACGCGCGCAGGTCCGGCCGATGGCGAGCGGCCAGCGTCGTCACGATGCTCGAGTCCAAGCCGCCGCTGAGGTAGCTCCCGATCGGGACATCACTCCGCGCCTGCTGCGCGACGGCATCGTCGATCAGCGTGCGGACCTCAGCGACGACCTCGCGTTCGCTCGACCGCTCCCTCACGGCGAAGCACGGCGTCCAGTATTGAACCTCGCGAGGCCGGCCCGTGCGCTCGTCGATCACGAGAAACGAGCCCGGCGCGACCTTGCGGATGCCGCGGAACATGGTCGCCTCGCCGAGCACGAACTGGAACGTGAGGTAGTCGTGAATGCTGTCGAGATCGGGCGTCGCATTCACGTCTGGATGCGCCAACAGCGCTTTGATCTCGGAAGCGAAGAGCCAGCGTCCCGAAGCGTTGTGGAGGTAGAGCGGTTTCACGCCAAAGTGGTCGCGGGCGGCGATCAGTCGGTGGCGCTCGCGATCGTGCAGCAGCAGCGCGAACATCCCGTTCATCCGCGCGAAGGCGCGGTCGCCGTATTCGGCGTAGAGCTTGAGGATGACTTCCGTGTCACTGTGGGTGTGAAACTCGTGTCCGCGCCCACTCAGCTCGGCCTTGAGCTCGCAATAATTGTATAGCTCGCCGTTGCAGACGAGCGTCAGCGGACCACACGTCATCGGCTGATGTCCGCCCTCGGGGTCGATGATGGCGAGTCGTTTGTGGTACAG
>JBDUCS010000125.1:0-10155 GCA_040003335.1 Gemmatimonadaceae bacterium
ATCTCGGCGGCTTGGTCGACGGGTAGCCGGGCGCAGGTTTGGTGACGGTGCCCGGCGGTGGGACGCGCGTCGTGGTGTCGGCAGCCGGTCGTCCGGGTATCGCGGCCGGCTTGGTGGCGATACCGGTGGGCGCGACGCGCGTCGTGGTGTCGGCAACCGGCCACCGCGATGGCGCGACGGGTATGGGTGTGCCGATCGGCGCGACGGTGGTCGGCAGCGTCCCGGTCCCGCCGCCAGCCGGTGGGACGACGGTCGGTATCGTCGGCGTTGCGACTCCAACCCGCACCGCCTGTGCGCTGTTGCCGTCGCAGCCGGGCGGATTCCCCGCGCCGCCCGTCGAAAATGTGAAGGTGGCCGACGTTTGGAATTCGACGCCCGGCGCGCGCGCCCTAGCCGGCAGCATCTTCGCCGGATAGGTCGCGGTGACGGTCCCCACCTGCCCGATCTGAGCCCCCGGACACACACACGCACCGAACCAATTGGGGCCGTCGTACTTTCCCACAACTGCGCGCTCGTTCGCCGATGAGACGGTCAGATCGAAGTCGGCCATCGATATGTTTTGACCGATCGCGTTCCGCGCCCGCTCCTTCTTCGCGTCATCGAAGACCGTGAGATGGACGGCTCCGCAATTGCCGATCGGTACCGAGCTCGGGGGCGCCAGCGTGACCGTCCACGGCGATTTGTCCTCCTGCGCCCGCAACTGCGCTGCGGCGAGCGTGGAAATCGCGCCCGCCAAGGCGGCGGCCGTTCGCGTCCGGCGAGAGATGAGGTAGGTCAACCGCTGCTCCTTGTTGATGACGTTGCGCGATGCGGGGTGTTTCCCACTTCCGCGTCGACACAATGCGTGTGGCGCGGCAAGCCGCCGTCAACGCCGTCGTCAACCCGTTGTCGCGCGGCCCGTTCCGCAGGCGGGGCTCAGATCGATTGGTGTCCGGCACCGGCGCCCCGACACGCTCACGGGTCGATCACTCATCGATCTTCTCAGTCTTGGTGAGCACGCCGGCGAGCCACGTCATCACCAGCCACACCTCGAGCACGATCACGCTTCCCCCGGCAACGACGGCGAGGCCGATCGACCAGCGCCCAAGCATGGCCCACAGCGTCCACAGTACGGCGCCGACGGCAAATGCGGGCGCGATCCACGAGAGGGCGAGGAGAAAGAACGACGCGATCATCGCCAGCAGGTTCTGGCCGATCGATTCGATGCCGCCCCCGGTCGACCCCGGGCGCACCCACGCCGGGAAGAGGAGCGCGACGCCATTCTGCACCGTCAGCGTCACCGCGTTGAGTAGCGGGATCGCCGTCGCGAACGCGATCAGCGCTAGCGTGCGCTCGCCGAGCGAGAGGCTGAACGGCGTCCACTGCGGCACGAACAGGAGTGAGAGATAGAGCACGGCCACGAACGCCAGCTCGAGCGCCGAGAGCGCGATCACAGACGACGCGATCTCAGCGCCGACGAGCCGCACCGGATCCACCGGAAACGTGCGCAGGAGATCGAGCTGCTGCAGGTCGAGCCGCAGGTCGTTGCGGATGTACGTCGGTCCCATGAGCGTGAACAGCATCGTGAACATGATCAGTATCGGGCCGAGCGCCGATTGGCCGTACTGGCCGGTCTGCTCGTCGCGCGAGCCGAACATCGCCGCGATCACGACGCTGATGATGGCGATCAGCACGACGAGGACGAGGGTGCGCTTCCCCATCGTGCGCCAGAAGTACGTGCTGTTCTTCCAGACGATCGCGATCGCCGGCTCGCCCGTGGGCGCGAGCGGGATCGCGCGCGATCCGGCGACCACCGGCTCCACGACGCTCGCGCCGCTCCGCCGGGCACGGCGCACCGCGAGGCGCTCGGCGCGCTTCGTCGTCGCCTCCATCGCCGTCTCTTCGAACGCGACCTGCGTGCGAATCACCCACAGGTAGTGCAGCGCGAGCATCGCCAGCGCGGGGAGCATCGCCACCGCCCATTCCGGCACGGTCGACGACATGGTCGGCGCCAGCGTCCAGCGCACGGGCGCGAGCACGACGCTGGGAAGGGTGCCCGAGAGCGCCTGCCGCAGTATCGGAAGAAAGTCGCCATTCGCATGCCTGAGCTTCGGCAGCGCCGCGAGTACGCTCCACGCCAGTCCGGCCAGTCCCGCGAGCACGATCGCCAGCGGCAGCGCGCTCCGGCGGGCGCCCGACCCGCCGTTCTCCGCGGCCGTCGACCGCACCAGCGACGCACCGAGCCGGTGCATGAGGAGCGTGGCGAAGACGATGTAAAAGGCGAGCGCGCGACAGAGCATCGGTAGCGGCGATTCGCCGCCGCGGCGCAGGAGCACGATCCAGACGAGCGTGCTCACGATGATCTGCGGCTGGGCGCGCAGGAGCTTGAACTGGATCAGGCTCCGTCGCGACAGCGGCGCCGCGAACAGGAAGTGCACTTCGGCGGGCGTGAAGGCGAGGGCGCTGCGGTCTCCTCCGAATATCCACCATCCGGCGACGAGCATGGCGACGCAGGTCGATGCGATCAGCAGCAGCGATGCGGGTGACCGGAACAGATCGTTCGGTAGTCCACCGCCGGTGCCGCCGGAGTGCTGCGAATAGATCGAGAAGACGTACAGCAGACCGAGCAGCGACGCGACCGCGTAGCGCGGCTCCTTGACGCGCTTGAGCTGCGACACGAGGCGATTGCGCATCGTGTGCGCCGTCAGAAACCAGTACGCGTCGACGATCACGGCGTTGGCGGTACCGGAGCGCCCTGGGTGAGGGCGATGAAGACGTCCTCGAGATCCTGGCCGGCGATCTGCGGCACGCTCGCGCTGATCTCGGCGATGCCGCCGTAGGCGATGCGCCGGCCGTTTTGCAGCACGAGGATCTTCGTGCAGAGCTCTTCCACCAGATGGAGCAAGTGCGAGCTGAGAATCACCGCGGCGCCGCCTCCGGCGCGCGCCGCGATCGTTGCTTTCATTTTCCGGATCGCCAACGGATCGAGTCCCGTCAGTGGCTCATCGAGAATGAGCGCGACCGGCTCGTGGAGCAGGCCGCAGGCGATCGCCAGCTTCTGCTTCATCCCGCGCGACAGCGCGCCGGGCAGCGTGGTGCGTTTCTGCTCCAGTTCGAGCTCGGCGAGGAGCGGCGGGATGCGGGCCGGCGCATCGGCGACGCCGTAGAGCCGCGCCACGAACAGAAGATGCTCTTCGACCGTGAGGTAGTCGAACAGCTGCGGCTCGTCGGGGATGAACGCGAGGGCACGCTTCGCCTGCAGCGGCTGTTTCGCCATGTCGTAGCGAGCGATGTGGACCGAGCCGCTCGTCGGCGCGCCGATGCCGGCGAGCGCGCGCAGCGTCGTCGTCTTGCCGGCACCGTTCGGTCCGACGAGGCCGAGCACTTCGCCCGCGGCCACCTCGAACGAGAGATGGTCGACCGCGACGAGTTCGCCGTACAGCTTGGTGAGATCGCGTACTTCAATCATGAAGAGCAGTCGTCAGTCGGTCAGTCGTCAGTCGTCAGCCCATCCCGCGGCGCGATCGCGGGATCTCGGACACTCCCAACAATACGCAATTAGCGCCCGGCAATACTGAGGGTCGTCACCAGCATGTCTTGCGGCGTGCGCCTGCGCCCGTAGCGTAGCGCGCAGCAGACGCATGCCGGTCTCGGGTTGTCCGTCTGTGGTGTCAGGTTGATGACCCGCGATCTACGATCCGCGATCCCAAGATCGATGATGATCCGCGGACCGATACGAGGAGCATGAATGGAATCGATCTCGACGTTCGGCCGCGCCTTCGCCCCCGAATGGGGCGCCATCTACGGGCGGCGAAAGCTGCACGGTGACACCACGACGGTGCCGCCCGCGGAGCAACGCGTGCCGCCCGACAACCTCGTCGGCCTCGCCTTTTCCGGCGGCGGCATTCGAAGTGCCACCTTCAATCTCGGCGTGCTGCAGGCGCTGCACGATCGCAAGCTCCTCGGCGTGTTCGACTACATGTCGACCGTCTCGGGCGGCGGCTTCATCGGCGGATGGTGGAGCGCTTGGCTCTCGCGCCCGGAGCGGCGGCCCGCGGCCACGCCGCCCGTGCTCTTTCCCGATCCGGAGCGGCTCGAGCCGGAGCGCTTTCCACCGGAGCTTCTGGCGCACGATGCGCTCCCGCTCAAGGACGCCCCCGCGGACGGCTCGCGCAGCGCGCACGCCGGCGACGCGATCCATCACGTCCGCCTGTTCGCGAACTATCTCACGCCGAGGAAGGGCGCGCTGAGCGGTGACACGTGGCGCGCGATCACGGTCGTCACACGCAACCTCGCGTTGACGTGGCTCGTGCTCCTTCCGATCGTCGTCGCCGGCACCCTCGCCGGCCAGCTCTATTTCACGGTGCAGGAGGATCTCTCGCCCGCGTTCGTCTGCGCGCTCCCCGACTCGGTCGCCACAACGAAATCGGCGGCGGGCGTCGAGCAGACCGTCCGCACGCCGCGGCGCGACGGCTCGGCCATCTGCGCAAACGCGCCGCTCGTCGCGCATCACACGGTGCTGTCGCGGCGGCTCGCGGCCATCGCGCGCCCGTTGGCGGTGGCGTTCGTCTGGATCGTCGCCCTCACCGTGCTCTGGATGTTGTACAGCGGCGGCACGACCAACGCGACGGTCTGGTGGACGTTGGCCGGATTCGTCGCCGTCATTCTCATGGTCGCGTGGCCGGCCGGCTGGGTCGACTGCCTCGCGGCGGACCAGCCGCGGCTCATGGACGTGCCGCGGTCGTGCATCGTGTCGTTGCGCGATGTGTTGCGCGGCACCGGCGCGCCGTCCGCCGACGCCGCGCCGTTCATCATTCGGCACCGATGGGGCGTCGTGACGTCGCTCGGCATTGCCATCCTGGCACCGTTCTATGGGTGGCGGTTGTTCACCAAGCAGAAGGCGCGGCCGTCGGTGCGCGAGCAGATGCGAAACCGCATCGTGCGGGCGCACGGCTTGATTCTCGTCACGGCGACCGTGCTCGCGATCGCGCTGACGCTCGCCGGCTTCGGGCACGAGCTGGTCTGGTTTCTCTCCTACGACGACAACAGCGCCGTTCCGCACTACGTGCGGCATGCCGGCGGATGGCTCGCCGTGCTGGCGACGGTCGGGAGCGGTCTGTACACGGTGCTCCGCGCGTCCCCGTCGGCCCAGGGACACGACAAGCCGCCAAAGAAGTCGAAGCTCCGGGCTCTCGTCATCGCGGTCGCGCCGGTGCTCGTTCTCGCCGCTCTCGTGATTCTTACGACGACGCTCGGCCGCACGCTCGTCGTCGCCAACTCCTCGTGGGATGACGCGCACCGCTTCGGCGAGGCGATGATCGTCGGCGCGGCAATCGAATGCCTGTTCGCGCTCGGTGAGGCGCTCGATCGGCCGGACGCGACGATGACGGAGAAATGGTCGCAGGTCATCGTACCGCTCCTCGCCGCGGTGGGCTCGCTCTTCTTCGCGCGCCACCTGCTCGACGGCACCGGCCGCGTTGCGTACACGCTCACCGCAGCGGTGCTGACGCTGATCGTGATGCGGCTCATCACCACGCGCGACAAAGCGTACGCTGGCGCGCTCGTCCTCACATTTGTCGCCCTGCCGTCGGACATCGAGCGCCGATCGGCGCTCGTGTCTCGCATGCGGTATTTCGTGCCGCTGGCGAGCCTCGTCGTACTCATCGGCTTTCTCTTCATGGCGTGGGGGCTGGACTCGTATTCGTCGGCCAATCCGGCCTTCGCCGACCGGGCGCTCGAGCACCAGCGTGACGTGCTCGGGCATCTCGCGCTCGCCGGCCTCGTCTTCTGCGCCGCGTTCAGCGTGTTCGACATGCTCCCGAACCGGCACGACAACATCCGCGCCGGCGCGCTCGTCGCCACGGCGGCGATCGCGTTCGCGGCGCTCACCTTCATCCACTTCATGCCGCACGCGGCGGCGAGCGTGCAGACACCGTCGCCCATTTACGTGGCGCTGACGACCATCTCGTGCATGGGCGTCGCCGTCGCGCTCTCGGTCGCGCTGGGGTGGCGCGCCGATCCGAACCTCCTCGGCATGCACACATTCTACAAGGCGCGGTTGACCCGTGCCTATCTCGGCGCGTCGAACACCGATCGCGAGACCGAGGAGATTACCGAGAGCGCGCAAAACGACGACCTCAAGCTCAGCGAGCTCGCCAACACCGAGGTCGGCGCGGCGTATCATCTCATCAATACCACGCTCAACCTCGTCGGCGGCGGCGACCTCGCGACGTCCCAGCGCGCGGCGGCGAATTTCGTTCTTTCGCGCGACATCTGCGGCTCGCCGCGCACCGGCTACCGGCGCACGAGCGAGTACATGGGAAACAATCTCTCGTTAGGCACCGCGGTCGCCGTGTCGGGCGCCGCCGCCAGCCCGAACATGGGGCTCCACGGCGTCAGCTCCGCGCTCGCGATGCTCCTCGCGCTGTTCAACGTACGGCTCGGATTCTGGGCGCCGACGCCGAACCAATCGCGGTGGCGCGACCGGCAGCCGCGACTGTGGCCGTTCTACCTGCTACGCGAGTCTTTCTCGCAGACGAACGCGCTCAGCGCGTATTGCTTCATCACCGACGGCGGACACTTCGACAATACCGCCGTCTACGCGCTCGTCGAGCGCGGATGCCGCTACATCATCCTCAGCGACTGCGGCGCCGATCCCGTACCGTCGTTCAGCGACGTCGGCGACCTCGTGCGCCGCTGCCGGATCGACTTCGGCGCCGACATCACGCTCTGCGTCGATCCGTTCCTGAAAAAGTCGGAGGATGGACTCGGCAACTACCACTACGCGCTCGGCACCATCAAGTACGACGACGACCACGCGCGGCTGTTGGGATGGGATCTCGAGAACAAGACCGAGGCGCAGAAGAGCGAGATGCTCACCGGCCGCTTGCTGTGGATGAAGCCGATCGTCAATCCGAACGACGGCGCCGACGTCCGGCAGTACAAGATGGAGAACGGCGAATTTCCGCAGCAGGCGACGTCCGACCAGTGGTACGATGAAGCGCAATTCGAGAGCTACCGCCGGCTGGGCTACGAGACCGCCAGCACGATGCTGGGTGGCATCGCCCCGGCATCCGGCCCGGCCCCCACGTT
Source organism: Gemmatimonadaceae bacterium (assembly GCA_040003335.1). Taxonomy (GTDB): domain Bacteria; phylum Gemmatimonadota; class Gemmatimonadetes; order Gemmatimonadales; family Gemmatimonadaceae; genus JALZAE01. Next base: position 7,072 of record JBDUCS010000125.1, read on the forward strand.
CGGCGCCGCGAGCAAGCGCTTTTTCGACGAGCTGTTTCATCGGACTCCGAGCGCGCAGAAGGGAACCTAGGACGGGTGCCGCGTGCGTCGCTTGGCACTGTTCTTCCCATAACCGGGCACCGATGAATCACGGCTACCCCCGCCCCCAGCTCCAGCGCGAGGAGTGGACGTCCCTCGACGGACCGTGGGACTTCGCGATCGATCGGGAAGGGCACTGGTCCGTCCCCACGCAGGTGAAGTGGGACGGCACCACCATCGTCGTCCCGTTCTCGCCGGAGACGCGCGCGAGCGGCATTGGCGACACCAGCTACTATCGCGCGGTCTGGTATCGCCGGCGCCTCGAAGCGCCGCCGACGCGCGATGCGCGGCGGCTCCTCCTCCATTTAGGCGCGATCGACTATCACGCGACGATCTTCGTCAACGGCATCAAGGTCTGCGTACACGAGGGCGGCTACACGCCGTTCTCGGTCGACATCACCGATTCGCTGAAGGGCGACGGCGACGAAGAGATCGTGGTGCACGCGTTCGACGATCCGCACGACCTCGCGAAGCCGCGCGGCAAGCAGGATTGGCAGCTCGAGCCGCACAGTATCTGGTATCCGCGCACCACGGGCATCTGGCAGACGGTGTGGATGGAAACGGTGCCGCTCACTTGGCTCGGCAGCGTGCGATGGACGTCGAACCTCGAGCGGTGGGAGATCGGATTCGAGGCCTGGCTCGCCGGCATGCGGCGCGATGGCCTCCGGTTGCGCGTCAAGCTGTCGATCGGCGATCATGTGCTCGCCGACGACACGTACACGGTCATCTCGGGCGAGGTGCACCGCCGCATCGCGCTCAGCGACCCCGGCATCGACGATTTCCGCAACGAGATCCTGTGGAGTCCCGAGCGCCCGGTGCTGATCAAGGCCCAGATCGACCTCTGGGGCGGCCGCGGCGAGCTGATCGACTCCGCGTCGAGCTATTGCGCGCTCCGCTCCGTCGCCGCGAGCAACGGCCGCTTCATGATGAATGGTCGTCCGTACTACCTGCGCATGGTGCTCGATCAGGGCTACTGGCCAGAGACCGGTCTCACTGCGCCGGACGACGAGGCGTACCGGCGCGACGTGGAGCTGACGAAAGCCATGGGCTTCAACGGCGCGCGCAAGCACCAGAAAATCGAGAGCCCGCGCTATCTGTACTGGGCCGACGTGCTCGGGTTGCTCGTGTGGGAGGAGATGCCGAGCGCGTACCGCTTCACCAAGGAATCGGTCGACCGCCTCACGAGTGAGTGGACCGCGACGCTCGACCGCGACTCGAGCCACCCGTGCATCACCACGTGGGTGCCGTTCAACGAGAGCTGGGGCGTCCCCGACCTCCCCCAGATCGAGGCGCAGCGCCACTACGTGCAGGCGCTCTATCATCTCACCAAGACGCTCGACCCGTCGCGTCCCGTCATCGGCAACGACGGATGGGAGAGCGCGGCCACCGACATCATCGGCATCCACGACTACGACGCCGATCCGCACCGGCTCGAGCGGCGGTACGCGAGCGCCGAGGTGATCCCGCAGCTGTTGAAGCAGGCGGGGCCGGCGGGGCGTCTCATCACGTTGCAGGGCTACGAGCACGAAGGGCAGCCGTTGATGCTGACCGAATTCGGCGGCATCGCCTACTCGGAGGACACCACGAGTACCTGGGGCTACTCGCGCGTGCGCACGCAAAAGGACCTCGGCGCCGCGTACAGCACGCTGCTCGCCACGGTGCACAGCTTGTCGCTCCTCGCCGGCTTCTGCTATACCCAGTTCGCCGACACGTATCAGGAAGCGAACGGGCTCCTCATGGCCGACCGCACGCTCAAGATTCCGCTCGAGACGATCGCCGAGGCGACGAAGGGTCCGCCGGGCGGACCACCATGACGGCCGGCACTCGGCACGCGAGTCGGGACCGGGCAAGATCGGGGTCTTCGCGCTGCCGTATCGCGACGTAACGAAGCGTATCGCGCCGCCCAACGAACCCACCGTCTTGCACGTTGGCTAACGTGAGCGCGGCCGCGGCTGCGCGCGACTGATGTTTGCTCGCGAGCGTGACGACGGGCGCGTGCGCATCGTCGTCAGAGGTCGTGAAGCGTCGGCCGCCCGCTCGCGGATCGCGCACGCTCGTACGGCTATTTCGACTCGTGGTATGGTACGACCATGGGTTGGATTCTCGTCGGGGTGGTGGTGGTGCTCGGCGTCATCGCGTTCAGCGGGGCGAAGTCGAGCAAGCGAGAGAGCGGTGCCGCGGACCCGGCGGCGACCACTCGCAGCGAGCTGGCCGCGCGCGGATTCGCGGCGTCGGAAATTCTGCAACCGAAGCGATGATCGTCGCGTTCGATGCGCAGCAGCGAGCGGTGGCCTTCATCACGCTCGTCGCCCGAAAGCCGACAGCGACGCGCGTCGTGCCCCATCACGCGATCATCTCGACGGCGATTCTTCGCGACGACGTCGCCGTGGTGAAGGCCGAGCGCCGCGATGCGGTCGGCATCGACCCGGTCATCACGGCGACGCCGAGCGCCGATCACGCCGCGACCACGCTGTCGCGCACCACGGGCGGCATCGGCGCGCTCGCCAGCGGACTTGCCGGCACGGCGCAGCTCAACGCGCGGCTCAAGCTCTCGCGCCTCGCCGTCCGCCGTCGTCCTCGATCCACCGGGCGAGGCCCTGATCATCATTCGCGTGATCGACCTCCAGCGCCCCGACTACCTCTCGGCGTATTGGCTTCGCCCGCAAATCGCAGCGGCCGAGCAGTAGCACGTCTGCTTTGCGGCGCTCATCCAGCTCGCCGACCAGGAGCGCCCCGCTCCGCTCCCGATGCCGGCGCCGGTCGCCGAGGTTGCAGTGGCCGCGCACCCGGTCGCGGACAGCGCAGCCCCGGACGCCGCGGAAGCCGAGCCGGCGCCGGGCGATCCGCCATCGACAAAGCTCGTCGCCGATGAGCTGAACAAGCTCGCATCGCTGCTGCAGCAGGGCCTGCTGACGCGTTCGCAGTTCGAGCAGCAATGGGACAGAGTCTTGGGAATCGAATAGCGAGACGGATCGCGGATCGCGGATCGCGGATCGCGGATCGCGG
>JBDUCS010000126.1:0-10149 GCA_040003335.1 Gemmatimonadaceae bacterium
CCGAATGGACGAAGGTAATCGGCGAGCGCGCCCAATCCGAGTGCCGCGCGCCTCGCATTCTGCGAGCAAACGCGCGCGGCGATGAGCGCGAGGAGGACGGAGCACGCGACGCGAATTCACCTCCACATCTCCGTCCCGCCCGCCGTGACGCGATGGCTGATGAGCGGCAATGGCGGCTCCGCCTCATCGGCGATCGCGATGGCGTCGGCGAGCGCGGCGCGCCCGGCGTCGACGCCGGATTGGTCGCGCGCAAAGATCGTCGCGAGCGGCTCGCCGATCTCCACCCAATCGCCCGGCTTCGCGGTGATCACGAAGCCGACCGACGGATCGAGGACGTCCTCCATGCGCGTCCGTCCGCCGCCCAGGGCGATGACGCCGCGTCCGACGGCGCGCGGCTCGACGCGGGCGACGAATCCGCGTCGCGTCGCATCGAACAGCTCGCACTCGCGGGCCTGCGGCAAGATCGCCGGATCGTCCACGACCGCGGGATTGCCTCCCTGCGCCGCGATGATTTCCTGAAATTTGCGCGCCGCGCCTCCCGACGAGATCGCGATCTCCATCTGCCGGCGCGCGTCGTCGCGCGTGGCAAAAGCGCGGGCGAGCAACAGCATCTCGGCGCCGAGCGCATACGTGACTTCCATGAGATCGGGCGGACCTTCGCCGCGCAGCGCGTGGATCGCCTCCTCCGTCTCGAGCGCGTTGCCGCAGGCGCGGCCGAGCGGGCGGTCCATCGCCGTGATGAGCGCGACCACCGGGCATCCGTGATCGGCGCCCAAGTCGATCATCGTGCGCGCCAGCTCGACATCGCGCTCGAGGTCGGGAAGAAAGGCGCCCGAGCCGCGCTTGATGTCGAGCACGAGCCCCGTGAGCCCCTCCGCCAGCTTCTTGCTCATGATGCTCGCCGCGATCAGCGGAATTGCCTCGACCGTCGCCGTCGCGTCGCGGAGCGCGTACATCTTGCGGTCCGCCGGCGCGATCTCCGCCGACTGCCCGATGAGCGCGCACCCGATGCGCTGGATCTGCTCTTTCGCGCGCGCGAGCGTCATGTCGGTGCGCATTCCGGGAATCGCCTCAAGCTTGTCCAGCGTGCCGCCGGTGTGGCCGAGCCCGCGCCCGGACATCATCGGCACCGCGACGCCGAGCGATGCGACGAGCGGCGCGAGAACGAGCGACACCTTGTCGCCGACGCCGCCCGTGGAGTGCTTGTCGATCCGAGGTACGCCCAGGTCCGCCAGCTCGAGCTTGCCTCCGCTCGAGAGCATGGAGTCCGTCAGCGCTCCGATTTCGCCCCGATCGAGCCCACGCAGAAAGGTGGCCATGAGAAACGCGGCCATCTGATAGTCGGGAATGTGGCCGGCAGCGTAGGCGTTGATCAACGCGCGCCACTCGCCGGGCTCGATCCGTCCGCCGTCCCGCTTCCGCTCGATCAACCGAAGGGTGAGCAATTGACCTCGATGGGGTGTATTAGCAATTGACCTCGATGGGGTGTATTAGCAATTGACCTCGATGGGGTGTATACGGTGATCGGTGATCGGTCTTCGGTGTTCGGTCTCGGACACCGTGTTGCGCATCACGGCCTCCATCGCGCAGAATGATGCGTCGGCCCAGCGCCCCAGCACCCAGCACCGAGCACCGAGCACCGAGCACCGAGCACCGAGCACCGCGCACCGCGCATCCTACAATCGGAGATACAATGACATTCCGCTACCTGCGGCTCGCTGCCGCACTGACGTTCGGCGCCGCGACCGCGCGCGTTGCAGCGGCGCAATCGGCAAGCGAACACATCGCGCTGGGCGATCAGCTGCAGGCTCAGATGAAGCCGGCCGAGGCGCTCGTGCACTACCAGGCTGCGGTGCAGGCCGACTCGATGAGCTACGAAGCGCTCTGGAAGGCGTCGCGCGACGCCGGCGACATCGCCGAGTTCGAGGCCGACGCGGCGAAACGGAAGGAGCTGTATAGGACCGCCGAGAACTACGCCCAGCGCGCCATCGCCGCGAATGCGACCGACGCTGAGGGCCACTTCTACCTCGCGCGCGCCCTCGGCAAAGTCGCGCTCACGCTCGGCAAGCGCGATCGCGTGAAGTACGCGGGCCGCGTTCGCGACGAGGCGATGGCCGCGCTCAAGGCGAATCCCACGCACGCGGGCGCGCTCCACGTGATGGGACGGTGGAACGCCGAGGTCATGCGCCTCGACGGCTTCTCGCGCTTCATGGCAAAGAACTTCCTCGGCGGGAAGGTCTTCAACGAAGCGAGCTGGGACAACGCGAAGCGCTACCTGGAGCAGTCGGTCGACGTCGATCCGGGCCGCCTCACGCATCACCTCGATTTGGGCCAGATCTACGCCGACCTGGGCGAGAAGGACAAAGCCAAGGCGCAGTTCGAGGCGGTGATCAACGGCAAGGAGACCGACTACAACGACAAGTTCTACAAGCGCGAAGCCACCGCTGCTCTCAACAAGCTCTCCTGAACGAGAGCCTGTTGAGGGTGATCAGCGCGCGATTCGTCGCATTAGGTTGCGCCGGAAGTCGTCGGCGCTCCAACGGCCGCGGGTGGCGGCGCGGCCTGCGCTGGTGCGCATTGTGTCCAAGCGATCGCTGACCGCATCGCTCAGCATCTCGCGCATCTCCTCACCCGAGCGCGGGGCCATCAGCAGCGCGACGCCCGCGCCGATGGCGATGCCGAGCGCGACACCGGCGCCCACCAACCCGATCTGCCCCCAATCCAGATCCGTGGAGTAGCTCTTCCCCTCGGGCTCCGCGTGCAGAACCGGCGGGCTCCCGCGCCCCCCGGCGCGCGCCGTCCCGCGCCCTCGACCGTTGGGGCGTGTGGCTCCGCCGGTGCGGGACGAGCGGCTGGATACAGTGGTGTCGCTGGAACGCGCCATGGTCTACTCCGGATATCTGGTGGTAAGAATCTTGCTTGCCATCACGCCTGGCACGTGCCCCGTCACCCGGAAGCATGTGTTGGACCGGCCGGCCCTGCAACGCCGTTCGGCCCGCGAGACGCTGGCCACACACGACGCTCGTCGCGTTTCATGCATCGTGACGCTCGCTGTTTGGGGCGATACCACGCACGGAACATTCCGCGCCGGCGCACTCCCCGCTGAAGATCGCGGACTTTTCCGATCGAGGACTGGCATGAGCGCGAACGGCAAGACGGTGCTTCTCGTGGAGGACAACGAGGACAATCGCATCGTGTATTCCACGATTCTCCAGCACTTCGGTTACCGAGTGATGGAAGCGTTGAACGGCGAAGAAGGGATCGCCAAGGCGCGCGCCGAGAAGCCCGACCTGATCTTGATGGACATCTCCATTCCAATCATCGACGGATGGGAAGCGACCCAGGTGCTGAAGCGGGATCCGGAGACGCGGATGATTCCGATCATCGCGCTCACGGCGCACGCGCTGGCGAGCGACCGGGAAAAGGCGATGGAGGTCGGATGCGACAGCTACCTGGCCAAGCCGTGCGAGCCCAAGGCCGTGGTGAGCGAAGTCGAGAAGTTTATCGGGAAAGGTGATGGCCGGTGAGCTGTCGCTTCCAACCACGGCTCGCATCCTGATTGTCGACGACCACGCCGACAACATCGAAGTCCTGCGAGCCCGGCTCGAGGCGCGCGGCTATACCACCGCGTCAGCGACCGACGGCGAGGAGGCGCTGGCGGAAGTCGAGCGGCAGCCGCCCGACCTGATCCTCCTCGACGTGATGATGCCGAAGGTCGACGGCAACGAAGTGGCCCGGCGGATCAAGGGCAATCCGAACCTCCCGTTCATTCCGATCATCATGCAGACGGCGCTCGACTCCACCGAGAGCAAGGTGGAAGGGCTCGGCGCGGGTGCCGACGACTACATCACGAAGCCGATCAACTTCGTTGAGCTCGAGGCGCGCGTGCGGTCGATGCTGCGCATCAAGGCGCTGCAGGACGCGGTGCTCGAGCGCGAGCGCGCCCTCGCCGCGGCGGTCGAGGAGCTGCAGCGCGTCGCGATCACGGACGGGCTCACCGGCCTGTTCAACCGGCGTCACCTCGAGGACCGGCTGCGCGAGATGTTCGAGCACTCGCAGCGGCTGCACGAGCCGCTCGCCTGCGCGATGTTCGACCTCGATCACTTCAAGTCCGTCAACGACACGTACGGCCACCAGGCCGGCGACGAAGTGTTGCGCCAGCTCGCGCAGATCCTGCGCATCGGCGCGCGCGACATCGACAAAGTCGGGCGCTATGGCGGCGAGGAGTTCATGATCATTCTCCCCGGCGCCGTGCTCGATGCCGCGGTCACGTTCGCCGAGCGCGCGCGGCAGCAGATCGAACAGCACATCTTCGAGTACGAGGGCGGCACGCTGCGGCGAACGATCAGCTGCGGCGTCGCTGCCTGGCCGCACCCGCGCATCCGGAGCCGCGACCAGCTGGTGAAGGCCGCCGACGACGCGCTCTACGTCGCCAAGGATACGGGCCGCAACCGCGTGATCCGCTTCGACGGTGCCGAATTCAACGCACACCTTTCGGATGCGGATCTAACCCCTCGGTGATCGGTCCGGTGCCCGCTTGCGAGCGGGTGACTTCGGTGTTCGATGCGCTCAGTGCTGCGGCGGCGATGATCGATCGCCTCCGGCCACCGATCACCGATCACCGATTACCGACCACCGTATAGTTTTCCCCTTATGAAGACCGGCGAGAGAGCGGCACGCGTGGAGGAGCTGCGGCGCGCGATCGAGCGCGCGAACTACCAATATCACGTGCTCGACCAGCCGGAGATCTCCGACCTCGAGTACGACCGTCTGTTTCGCGAGCTCAAGGAGCTCGAGGACGCGCACCCCGCGCTCCGGTCGCCCGACTCGCCGACGCAACGCGTCGGCGCCGCGCCCCAATCGCAGCTCTCGAAGCACGGGCATCTCGTCCCGATGATGTCGCTCGGCAACGCCTTCAACGACGACGAGCTGCGCGACTGGGAAGCGCGGCTCGTCCGCGCGGTCGGCGAGGACGTGGCGCGCGACGGGTACACCGCGGAGCTCAAGATCGATGGGAGCGCCGTCAGCCTCACGTACGAGGACGGCGTGCTCAGACGCGGCGCCACACGGGGCAATGGCGTGGTGGGCGAGGATGTGACGCCGAACATCCGCACGGTGCACGAGATCCCGCTGCGCCTCGACGACAGCGAGCCGCCGGTGAAGATCGAGCTGCGGGGCGAGATCTACCTGCCGTTCGACGCGTTCGAGCGGCTCAACGAGGCGCAGATCAAGGCCGGAGAGAAGGTCTTCGCCAACCCGCGCAACTCCGCGGCCGGCTCGCTCCGGCAGCTCGACCCGGCGGTTTCGGCGAAGCGGCCGCTGCGGTTTTTTGCGTATGCCGCCGCGGGCGAGGGCGGGAACGCCGCGCTGCCGTTCGCGACGCAGTGGGAGCTGCTCGAGTCTGTCGCGCGGTGGGGGCTCCCCGTGGAGCCGCACCGCCGGCGCTGCGCTACGCTCGACGAGGTGATCGCCTTCGCCGCCGATGTCGAAACGCGGCTGCGCGGCGAGCTCAACTTCGGCATCGATGGTGTGGTGGTGAAGGTGAATTCGCTTCGTCTGCAGGACGAGCTTGGGACAATCGGCGGGCGCGAGCCGCGATGGGCGATCGCGCGCAAGTTCGCTCCGGACATCGCCGAGACCCAGCTATTGGCGATCGAGGTCAACGTGGGACGCACGGGCGCGCTCAATCCGTACGCGCGGCTCGAGCCAGTGGAGATCGGCGGCACGATCGTGAAGCTGGCCACGCTGCACAACGAGGATCTCGTTCGCGACAAAGATCTCCGTGTGGGCGACTGGGTGCAGGTGAAACGCGCCGGCGACGTCATCCCGAAAATCATCGGGCCGATTCCCGAGCGGCGTCCGCGGGAGGGACTCGAGCCGTGGACGATGCCGAGCCACTGCCCCGTGTGCGGCACGCGCACGGAGCGCGACGAGGACGAGGCGGCGCGCTATTGCCCCAACGTCGCGTGTCCCGGCCGGCAGCTCGAGGGGATGGTGCATTTCGCGTCGCGAGGCGCGATGGACATCCGTGGCATGAGCTACGCGCGCATCGATCAGTGCATCGCCGCCGGCCTCGTGACGGACGTCGCCGACATCTTCTCGCTGACCGTCGCGCAGCTCGTCTCGCTCGACCGATTCGCCACGAAGAGCGCTGAAAACCTGGTCGCCGCGATCGCGACGGCGCGGGCGCAGCCGCTGCACCGGTTGCTCAATGGTCTTGGCATCCGCCACGTTGGCGAAGGGGCGGCCCAGCTGCTGGCCAACGCCTTTGGAACGCTCGACGACCTTGCGCGGCAGAGCGAGGAGGATATTCTCGCCGTGCGCGGTGTCGGCGAAATCATCGCCAAATCGGTCGCCGCGTACTTCCGGAACGATACGACGATCGAGCTGATCACAAAGCTGAAGAACGCCGGCGTGAACTTCGTCGAGCCGCGCGCCAAGACGGCTGGGCGTGGCCTGGCGGGGCAGACGGTCGTCATCACTGGAACCTTGCCGACGCTGTCACGACAGGCGGCGACGGGTCTGGTGCAGTCGCACGGCGCACACGTGGCGAGCGCGGTCAGCAAGTCGACGAGCTTCGTCGTCGCCGGCGAAGACGCGGGGAGCAAGCTGGAGAAAGCGCGCGCGCTCGGCGTGGAAGTGATCGATGAAGCCGAGCTGATTCGTAGGGTGAGTGTTTACGGAAGTTCTGAAGTCGAAACGAGTTGATCGCGGCGCACTGACGACTGTGAAGTGGATCTCGCTGCTCACTGCCACACGGGGTAACGGAATGGGATCGTCGATCAACCTGGCCGGCGGCGGCATGCTGGCCGTCAGCCGCACCGCGCTTTCGGCGCTGCGGACGGCGATGCTCCGCGACGGCGGCCCGGAGACGGCGGGCGTGCTGCGAGAGGCGGGCTACGCCGGCGGCGAAGCGGTGTGGAGCTCGTTCGTCGGCTGGCTGGCGTCCAACGGCCACCACGATCCAGCCGACTTGAGCCTCGAGGAGCTCGAGGCGCGGGCCTCCGAGTACTTCAGCGACGCGGGGTGGGGCGCGCTCTCCATCGGGACGCTCGGCACGCAGGACGGCGCGGTGATGACGGTGGACTCCGTCGACTGGGGCGAGGCCGATGCGACGAGTCATCTCGACGGACCGGCGTGCCACTTTACCACAGGCATGCTCGCCGATTTCTTCGGGCGCCTGTCCGACGAGCCGCTCGCCGTGCTCGAAGTGGAGTGCCGCTCCACCGGCGCCGACCGGTGCCGATTCCTGCTCGGCAACGGTGACGTGATGACGTACGTGTTCGAGGAGATGGATCGCGGCGAGAATTACGCGGAGGCGGTAGCGCGAGTCGAATAGCGGATCGCCCGCTACTCCTCCTCCGCGTACTCCGGCTTCATGACGAGCTCGCCGTCGACCAGGACTTCGCGGTCCCAGGGAAGGACGATGACGCTCTCCGTCTCGAGTCCGGCGAAATGCGGGGCATAGGCGCCGGTGCGGAAGCCGACGGCGGTGCGGACATCGGCGGCGCCCGCCTGAACGATCGCCGCCATGGCGAGACGGAGCGTGTCACCGGTGTCGCACGTTTCGTCGACGATCAGCACGCGGCGGCCACGGACTTCCGGTGGCGCATTCCCGATGACTTCGGGCGTCTCGCGCGGCGAGTCCGGCCCGAAACGCCGACTCACGAGCAACGAGTGAAAGTCGCGTCCAAGAATCGCCGAGATGACCGCGGCTGGAACGACGCCGGCCGTGGCGACGCCGACGATCAGCTCGGGGTCGTACGCGCGCGCCACCTTGAGCGCGAGCGCGCGCGAGAGCTCGCCGAACAACGGCCAATCGACCTCGAGCACGCCGCGCGAGCGGTCGGCAACGGTTTTGCGCGGGGACATGTCGCAAGGTACCGACGGGTGTCGGGTGTCGCGAGTGGGGTGGCGATTCGCTCGTGACGGCAGACGACGGCCGACCGACGACACCCGACACCACGATGTTCGCCGTTGCCCGCGCTTCGCTCCGGACGTACTTTTGCGCTGCCCTCCCACACGTCGTCTCTAGCCCCTCACCGATCGCATGTCTTGGTGGAGCCGCATCATCGGCGGCAGTCCCGATAGCGAGGTCCGGCCGCATCGCGTCGACTATCTGAGCGAAGCGCTCGCGCTCGAGCGCCAGGGGGACTACGACGCGGCGTTGACGTCGTACCGCCTCGCGCTGCGGGAAAAGCCGAACGATCCTCGCATCCTCCAAAACATGGGGATCGCCTTCTCCAAGACGGGGCGTCTGGACGAGTCGATCCGGGCCTATCGCCGCGCCCTCGAGCTGAATCCCGCGCTGTCCGGTGCGCATTACGGCGTTGCCTTCCTCCTCCTCAAGCGGGGCGAGACCGACGGCGCGCGCGAGCATCTCGAAGCGTTTCTCGCCAATCCGCCCGTTGGAACCGACTCCGAGAGGTTCGTGTCGCACGCGCAGCGAAAGCTCGACGAACTCAATAGCGCCGGCGCGGATGGGCGAGGGGAGCCGGAATAGCGCGTGGGACATGTCCTCGCCATCGTCAGCCAGAAGGGGGGCGTCGGGAAAACCACGACGGCGGTGAACCTGGCGGCCGCATTCGCCAAGCGCGGACTAAAGACGCTTCTGGTCGACACCGACCCACAGGGCGCGGTCCGGTTCGGTGTCGGTCTTCGGCGCGGACACGGGCAGCACGGCTTTTCCGATTATCTCGAGGGCGGCAAGTCGCTGCGCGAGGTGATTCTTCCCACCGCCCTCCCCTGGCTGCGCGTGATTCTCGCCGGCACGGTGAGCAATGAGACGAGTCACGCGCGGTACCAGCACCGTCTCGAGCAGACCGACCTGCTCGGCGAGTTGATCGCGCGGGCGCGCGAACGCTGCCGGGTGGTGATCGTCGACACGCCGCCGGGTCTCGGGCCGATCGTGCGACGTGTGCTCCAGGCGAGCGATCACGTCATCGTGCCGCTGCAGTGCGAGCCGCTGGCGCTGCAGACGACGCCGCAGATCTTGCGGGGCATCCAGGATCTCGTGCCGACGAACCCCGGGCTGACGCTCGACGGGCTGATTCTCACGATGTTCGACGCGTCGAGCGCGACGTGCGTGCGCGTCGCCGAGTACGTGCGGCAACATCTGCCCGCAATGGTGTTCGACATGACGATCCCGCGAAGCCACGCGGCGGCGGAAGCGTTCGCCGCCGGCCAGCCGGTGGTGCTGCGCGAGCCGGACGATCCGGCGTCGGTCGCCTACGTCCAGCTGGCCGACGTCCTCGCCGAGCGATTCGCCGAGGCCGGCGAGCCGGCGGGCAGCTAAGACACTTGACGTATCCCGCGGACCCAGCGCGGGGTGAGATTATGAAACGATGAGACGACGCGAGACCGATGGGGCGAGACACATGGCGGCACGGCGGCGCGCGGCCGGCGGCTTGGCGGCGTTCGCCTGCGCGATCGCCGGTGCCGCGACTGTCGTCTCGTGCGTGGACGTCGGCACCGATCCCAAAGTGCCGGCGTCGATCGAATTCAACCTGCCGCAACTCCCGTCGCTGATCGTCGGCGACACGCTTCGCGACTCGACCGGCGCGCCGGTGGTGTTGACGGCAACGCTGTTCAACAGCGCCAACGTCGCGATCCCCGGCGCGCCCGTGACCTTCGTGCAGCTGAACGACACGGGCGGCATCGGGCGCGTGAACCCCACCACCGGCGGCGTGAAGGGCCTCAAGCCGGGCCCGATTACCGTGGTCGCCGACGGTGGCCGCATCGAATCCCAGGTCGTGACGCTGTGGGTGACGTACGCGCCGGACTCGGTGTTCGCGACCGACAGCGTGCGCGCCGTAGTGGTCGCGGCGCTGACGCCACTGCGCGTGACGGTGCTCGGCGACACGTCGCCGGCGCAGGCGGGGCGGCAGCCGGGTCCGATCGCGAACTATCGCGTCAGCTTCGAGATCACGCGTCCGGCGGGGACGAGCGCCGCCGATACCACGAAGCCGCAGCTCGTCGACGACAACGGGCGCGCGTCCAACGTCGACACGACCGACGCGAGCGGCATCGCGAGCCGCAGCATCCGGCTCTCGGTGCCCGCGTTCAGCTCGATCGCCGACGGCGACTCGGTGATGGTCAGGGCGCACGTCTTCAAGCCCACGGGCAACAACGTTAATCCGCTGCGTCAGG
>JBDUCS010000127.1:0-10145 GCA_040003335.1 Gemmatimonadaceae bacterium
CGGCAGACCGGTCGTCAGCGCGCAGCTCATGCGCTCGGCGCTCGAGTACGCGCGCACGTTCGGCATTCCGGTGATCGACCACTGCGAGGAGCCGACGCTCGCGCACGGCGGCTCGATGAACGAGGGCTACGTCTCGGCGCGTCTGGGATTGAAGGGGATTCCGGCCGAGGCGGAAGAGATCATGGTGATCCGCGACATTCTGCTCGCCCGGCGCACCGGCGGTCACGTGCACTGCGCGCACATGAGCACGAAGGGGAGTGTGGAGCTGATCCGCTGGGGGAAGGAGCGGGGCATCAACGTGACCGCGGAGGTTTGTCCGCATCATCTCACATTGACGGAGGAGGCATGCGAAGGCTACGACACGCATGCGAAGATGAATCCGCCGTTGCGGGCGCGGGAAGACGTGGACGCGTTGCGCGAGGCGGTGCGCGATGGGACGATCGACCTGATCGCGACCGACCACGCGCCGCACCACTATGATGCGAAGGAGCGCGAGTTCGCCGATGCGCCGTTCGGCATCGTCGGCTTGGAAACGGCGCTGGCGTTGGTGGTGACGGAGCTGGTGGGCAACGGGGTGATTGACTTTCCGACGCTCGTCGAGCGGATGTCATCGACGCCGGCGCGACTCTTTCATCTTCCCGGCGGCACCCTCGCGCCGAAGGCGATCGCCGACGTTACCGTTTTCGATCCTGCGCGTACATGGATGGTGGACCCGTCGGCGTTTTTGTCGAAGGGACGCAACACGCCGTACGCCGGCCGCGCGTTGCGCGGGCGGGCGGTCGCGACCATCGTCGGCGGACGCGTGGTGTTCCGCGCCGACGGTTGACGAGCGAACGGACGGTGCCGGACGATAATGAGGTACGCGGCGCGATCGTCGCGGTGTGCCGACGCTTGTACGAGCGGGGCCTGATCGCGGGGCCCGATGGCAATGTGTCGGCGCGGCTCGCGCGTGATCGGATCGTCGTGACGCCGGCGGGGATGTCGAAGATCGACGTCGCGGTCGACGATCTGGTGGACGTGTCGCTCACCGGCATCCACGTCGGGGGGGTGCGGCGGGCGACGTCGGAGTTGGCGGTGCACTTGCGCATCTACGCGCGGCGGCCCGACATTCGAGCCGTCGTCCACGCGCATCCGCCGACGGCGACGGCGTTCGCGGTGGCGGGTGAGACGGTGCCGGCGGGGGTCTTGCCGGAGTTATTGTTGCAAATGGGCACGGTGGCGTTGGTGCCGTACGCGATGCCGGGTACGGTGGAGTTGGCGGACGCGTTCGAGCCGTTCATCGCGACGCACGACGCGTTTGTGATGGCGAACCACGGTGCGGTGACGGTGGGCGCATCGCTGCTCGATGCGCATCAGCGAATGGAGAGCCTCGAGCATGCCGCGCGGATCGTCTTCGCCGCGCGCCTGCTCGGCACAGTCAACGAATTGTCGCCCGAAGCCGTGTCCGCGCTGGTCGCGGCGCGCGAACGGGCCGGACCGCCTGCGATCGGGCGCGAGTCCGAGCGACGCCAGGGGAGAGGTGCATGACGAGTCTGTCGGCAAGTCCTGATCAAGCGGTGCAGTCGCTCTTCGGTGAGCGGCAGAAATACGAGGGATGGATCGCGGGCCTCGAGATGAAGCGCGCGCTCACACCCACCCACATCTACGAGCGCGTGCACGCCGACTACACGGCGCGCCTGCAGCGCGTGATCGAGCAACTGCACAGCCATCGCGCGTCGTTGCAGGAGATGGCGAACGCGCTCTCGGATCGGCTCACGGAGCTCGACATCGAAGAGTCGAAGGAGCGTGACGAGCGGGCGGAGGCGGATCTACGCGCCGCGGTCGGCGAGTACACGCCGGAGCAGGTGACGCAGACGCAGAAGAAGTGCGATGAGGCGATCACGGCGCTGAACGGCCAGCGGTCAGGCGTCGAGGTGGAGCTGCTCAAGCTCCGCACGATTCTCGATGCCTCGCCTCCGGCGTCGGCGACGCCCGAGCCGTCGCGCGACACGCCGGCGCCGCGCGCGCCGGTGAGCGAGGCGACGGCCGCGACCGCGACGAACGCGCAAGACTTCGACGACTTGCAGTTCCTCAAGGCCGTCGTCGAGAGCCCGAGCGGCGAGCAGGAGGCGGTGCCCGCGTCGGTTGGCGCCGGCTCGACATCGATCAGCGGCGAGCACGCGCAGCCGTCGTCGGTGGGCTCGAGCGAGCGCTCGACGTCGAGCTACGGCGAGCCGGCGACCTCCTCACGCGCTCCCGAGATCGTGCAAACCCCGTCCGAGTCGCGAAGCGGGAGTTCGTTCCTCAAGGATGTGCCCCCGGAGCAAGTGAAGTCGCTCAAGTGCCAGGAGTGCGGCACGCTGAACTATCCCACGGAGTGGTATTGCGAGCGGTGCGGGGCAGAGCTCGCGGCGCTCTAGCCGGGCCTCGGGCACCGGCGTCGGACGGGTGAGCGCGACGACGCAAGAAAGGCCTCGGACCGACAAAGTCCGAGGCCTTCTCCGTTCTCACTCCCAAAGTCCGACTCCCAACGACCGGCGCCTACTTGTTGGCCGCCTTCGCCATCCGGCTCTTCCGCCGGGCGGCCGCGTTTTTGTGGATCAGTCCCTTGCGAGCCGAGCGATCGAGGAGCTGCACGGCGACCTTGCGATCGGCATCGGTGGCGCCCTCGCTCGCGGCCTTCTTGAGCGCCGTGCGAAGTGTAGAGCGCTGGGCGCGATTGCGGATCGCCGCCGCGCGGGACTTCCGCATGTTCTTTCGTGCGGACGGGATATTCGGCACGTCAAATCTCCAAGAGAAAAACCGGGCGCGGCGCGCTCGAAGTCGCGCGGTCGTCGCGGACGGAACAAGCCTGGTTGTGAGCGCGGAAAGCTAGACCTGACAGTGGTGGATGTCAAGGCGCCACTTTGCTTTGACACGCGTCACCCGCTCCACTAGGTTACCGCGGCGACACCGTACTTCCGCGCGCCGCCGCTCCGACTCGCCTCGCCGTCCAACCGACCTTCTAGCCGAGCTCCGTTGCAGCCAGACCGACCGACCGTGAGCCGCAACGTCCGAGGAGCCGAGCGCGCGATAACAAGCGCCGCTCCCGATTTTGCCGCCGACGGGAGCTTTACGGTCGAGCTCGATCACTTTTCCGGTCCGCTCGACCTGCTGCTGTCGCTGATTCGCGAAGAGCAGGTCGAGATCAGCGACATTCCGATCGCGCGAATCGCCGAGCAGTTCCTGCTGCGGATCAGCTCGCTCGCGCTCGACGAAGCGGCAGACTACCTGGAGATGGCGGCGCGCCTGCTGCGCATCAAGGCGCAGATGCTGTTGCCGCGGAGCGGTGATGGTGAAGACTGGGAGGATCCGCGCGCCGAGTTGGTGCGGCGGCTCCTCGAGTATCAGCAGATGCGCGAGGTGGTCGATCTGCTGGAGCATCTGGGCGAGGCGCGCCGCAACCGGTTCGCGCGCGGCTACCTCCCGCAGGAGCCGGTGCCGCCGATGGCGCCCTTGGCGCTCTCGCTTCCGGAGCTGCTGGCGGCGGTGGATCGCGTGCTCCGCGTGGCGCGGGAGCCGACGATGCACGACGTCGTGCCGCGCGCGCTCGACGTGGACGGCGCGATGGAGACGATTCGCGCCGTGATCGCGCTCAGAGTGCGCGTGCGGTGGGGGGACATCATTCGGAGAGAGGCGGAGCCGTGGGAAGTGTTGTCGGCATTGTTGGCGCTGCTGGAGCTCGCGCGGCGCGGCGAGCTGAAGCTCGCCCAAGCGCGCCCGTTCACCGACGTGGAGATCACGCGTGACGCCGCTGGCGAAGCTGCTTGAGGCGGCGCTCTTCGCGAGCGGCCGGCCGATTCCGCTCGACGAGCTCGCGTCGCTCGAGCCCGAGGCCTCGCGCGCTGAGCTGGCGCTGGCGCTGAGCGAGCTGCGCGAGCACTACGATACCGAGGGGCACGGCGTCGAGCTCGCCGAGCTGGCCGGTGGATGGCAGATCCTCACGCGCCCCGAGTACACGGAGACGATCGAGCGCGCGCAGCTCGCCGCGCGCCCGCAGCGGCTCTCCGCCGCGGCGCTCGAGACGCTGGCGATCATCGCGTACCGCCAGCCGATCGGCCGCGCCGAAGTCGAGGAGATCCGTGGCGTGTCGGTGGGCGGGATGCTCAAGACGCTCCTCGAGCGCGGGCTGATCGACGTCGTGGGGCGCGCGGAAGGAATCGGCCGCCCCCTGCTGTATGGGACGACGCAGCTATTTCTCGAACAGTTCGCGCTCCGGCATCTCGAGGAGCTGCCGCGGGCCGACGAGCTGGCGGTCGCGTTGCGGCGGAGCGGGCCGGCGGCGGTCGCCGAGCCCGCGTCGTGACGCGGTGAGCGAACCGATGCGTGTCCAGCGCGCGCTCGCGAGAGCCGGCATAGCGTCGCGCCGCACGGCGGACGAGCTCGTGGCCGCCGGCCGTGTGACGGTCAACGGAGCTGTCGCCAAGATCGGCCAGACGGTCGACGCCGATCACGACCGGATCGAGGTCGACGGCCAGCGCGTCGGCGCGCCGGCGAAGACGACGTGGCTCGTGCTCAACAAGCCGGCTGGCATCATGACCACGAAGAGGGATCCCGAGGGACGGAAGACGGTCTTTGACCTCGTGCCGGTGACGGTCGGTCTCACCTATGTCGGCCGGCTCGACTATCTGACTGAGGGCGTGCTCCTCTTGACGACCGATGGCGCGGCCGCGCACGCGCTCACGCATCCGAGCAGCCAGATCGAGCGCCGTTACGTCGCGGTCGTACGCGGCGACGGCCACCCCGCCGCGCGTCAGCTTGTGCGCGGCGTGGAGCTGGACGACGGCATCGTCGAGGCGACGGAGGTCGAGGTGGAGAACGTACGGCGCGGCGTGTGGTCAATCGGGCTCACGATCGTCGAAGGAAAGAATCGTGAGGTGCGGCGGCTCTGCGAGGCCGTGGGTCTCGAGGTGCTGCAATTGACGCGCGTCCGGTTTGGTCCCGTCGCGTTGGGCACGCTCGCGTCCGGCGAGACGCGCGGACTGTTTCAAAAGGAGCGGCAGGCGATTGGTGCGCTCATGAAGTAGCGGATGGTGGATCGTGGATCGTGGATCGTGGGTCGTGATTGTGACCTGTGATCGGAACCGCGCTCCAGCCGTCGGGTAGGTTGCAGAGAGGCGCCGTCGGCGCGGTGGGACATCGGTGATGGGGCAGAACCGGTCACCGAACACCGAACACCGAACACCGAACACCGAACACCGAACACCGGAGTCAGAGTGTCGACACGCGTAGCGCCGTCCGCGGATGCGGCGCTGGTCAATGGCATCGTCGAGCAGGTGGCGCGGCGAGTGGTGGGACAGGACTACATGGTGGAGCGCCTGATGATCGGCCTCCTCACCGGCGGTCACGTCCTCCTCGAAGGCGTGCCCGGGCTCGCCAAGACGCTCACCGTCAAGACACTCGCCGAGACGATCAACACGACGTTTCAGCGGATTCAATTCACGCCGGATCTGTTGCCGGCGGACGTCGTGGGCACGCAGATCTACGACCAGCAGACCGGCCAGTTCCGCGTGAAGAAAGGGCCGATCTTCGCGAACATCATTCTGGCCGATGAGATCAACCGCGCGCCGGCGAAGGTTCAGTCGGCATTGCTCGAGGCGATGCAGGAGAAGCAGGTGACGATCGGCGGCACGACGTACAAGCTCGACGAGCCATTCCTCGTACTGGCCACGCAGAATCCGATCGAGCAGGAGGGGACGTACCCGCTGCCCGAGGCGCAGGTCGACCGCTTCATGCTCAAGCTGCACGTCGGCTATCCAACGCGGACCGAAGAGAAGGAGATCATGCGCCGCATGTCGGGCGGCGTTCCGATCGCGGTGTCGCACGCCGCGTCGCCGCAGCAGATTCTCGACGCAAGGCGGCGGATCGCGGAGCTGTATCTGGACGAGACGATCATGGACTACATCGTCGACATCGTCCACGCGACGCGTACGCCGGCCGACGTGGGCCTGAAGGATCTCACCCCGCTGATCGAATACGGCGCCAGCCCGCGCGCGACGATCTTCCTCGCGCAGGGCGCGCGGGCGCACGCATTTCTGCGCGACCGCAACTTCGTCAAGCCCGATGACGTGAAGGCGGTCGCACCGGACATCCTACGCCACCGCGTGCTCCTGACGTACGAGGCCGAGGCCGAAGAAATCACAAGTGACGAGATCGTGCGGCGGATCCTCGCCGCGGTCGAGAGTCCGTGACCTCCGGCGCGCTCGCCGAGGTGAGCCGCGACGCGCGCGCGGGCGCGGCGGCGCGGCGCGTCACGATTCCGCCCGAGGTGCTGCGCCAAGTGAAGCTGCTCGAGCTTCGCACGCGCGGCTTGGTCAACTCGCTCTTCACCGGCGAATACCGCTCGGTGTTCAAAGGGCAAGGGATGGAGTTCTCCGAAGTGCGCGAGTACCAGCCCGGCGACGAGGTGCGCACAATCGACTGGAACGTCACGGCGCGCATGCGGCAGCCCTACGTGAAGCGCTACATCGAGGAGCGAGAGTTGACGGTGATGCTCGCCGTCGACCTCTCGGGCTCGGAGCGCTTTGGCACGGTGCACCGCTTCAAGAGCGAGCTGGCGACGGAGCTGTCGGCGGTGTTGGCGATGAGCGCCGTGCGCAACAACGACCGCGTGGGCGCGCTCTTGTTCACGGACCGCGTGGAGCACGTCGTGCCGCCGGGCAAGGGGCGCAAGCACGCCATGCGGCTGATGCGCGACCTCCTCGTGTACGAGCCCGAAGGAAAGCGGACGGACATCGGGGGTGCGATCGACACGCTGGTCGCGCTGCTCAATCATCGCAGCATCGTCTTTCTTCTCTCCGACTTCGTCGGCGCCGACCTCGAGCGGCCGCTCAAGGTCATCTCGCAGCATCACGATGTCGTCGCGGTGACGATCGAGGACCCGCGCGAGCTGTCGCTCCCCGACATGGGCTTGGCGCGCTTCATCGATCCCGAGAGCGGACGTACCGTGGACGTGGACACGAGCGATGCGCGCGTGCGCGAGCACTACGAGCGGCTCGTGCGCACCGAGCACGACCAGCGGCAATCGCTCTTTCGCCGGCTGGCCATCGACCAGATCGCCGTGCGCACCGACGCCAGCTACGTCGAGCCGCTGCTGCGCTTCTTCCGGGCGCGCGAGACGCGCCTCCGGCGGCGGTGAGCGCCGCATGATCGCGCTCGCGCTCCTCGCGCTGATGCAGGTCGGGACAACCGCGCCGCCGGCCCAACGCCCCGTGGCACCGCCGACGCTGGACGCGGCCCGCATGGGAGTGAGTGTACGGCCCGAGACGGTCACGGTAGGTGACGCGTTCACCGTGCACATCCGCGTCGCGGCGCCGGCCAACGCGACGATCCAGTTTCCGGCGTCGGCCGACAGCGGCCGATCGTGGGAGCAGGTAGACCCGCGCGCGCTCTCCGCCGACAGCGCCGCGTCATGGGACCGCACGGCGACGTACCGGCTCGTCGCCTGGGATACCGGCGCGATCGCGCTGCATTTCGCCGACATCGTCGTCAAGCAGGATGTAGCCCAGCGGCGACTGCCGGTGGGCGAGCTCCGCGTCTACGTGCGATCGGTGCTTCCCGCGGACACGACGCTCCGCCAACCGAAAGGCGCCCGCGACATCGTCGATGCGCCCATTCCGTGGTGGTGGTGGTGGCCCTACGCCGTCGCGGCGCTGATCGGGCTGCTCTTGCTCATGCTGCTCATCTGGTGGTGGCGCCGCCGCCGCCGACGCGGCGCGGGTGTGGCCGATCCGTTTTCGGACGCGGAGCGCGAGTTCGCGCGCATCGACGCGCTCGGCCTCGTCGAGGCCGGGGAGTCGGGACGATTCGTCGCGCTCAATGTCGAGGTATTGCGGGACTATCTCGCGACGCGTGTGCGGGGGGCGCCGCGTGCGTATACGAGCAGCGAGCTGCTCCGCTCGCTGCCGCGGTGTGGTGTCGTTCCCATCGATCGGCTCACGCCCGTCCTCCACGAGGTCGACCTGATCAAGTTCGCCCGGCAGCCCGTCACGGCGGCACGCGCGGGCGAGCTGGCGCACGAGACGCGGGCCGCCGTGCGCGACGTCGAAACGGCAGCCACGGCGCAGGAAGCCGCAGAGCGCGCCGAGGCGACGCGCGACGGACCGCCGTCGCCGGCGCCGGAAGAGCCGGAGCGCGCGGCATGATCCCGTTCTTCGCCGGCTTCACCTTCGCGACGCCGTGGGCGCTGCTCCTCTTGCTCGCGCTTCCGGCCTGGTGGATGTGGCGGCGCAAGCGGCGCCCGCCGGCAATCGTCTTCTCGCGCGCCGACGCGCTCGCCAGCGGTCCGCGCGCCGGCCGCGCGATCGCCTACTCGTTGCTCGCCTTCCGCAATCTCCTCCTCGCCGGTCTCATCGTCGCGTTGGCGCGCCCGCGCTCGGGCGCGCGCGCCGAGAACATCACCACGGAAGGCATCAACATCGTGCTCGCGATCGATCTCTCGAGCTCGATGTTGTCGGAGGACTTCCAGCCGCAGAACCGGATGGAAGTGGCGAAAGAAAAGATGAAGCAGTTCGTCGTCGGCCGCCGGAGCGACCGCATCGGGCTCGTCGCGTTCGCGGCCGAGGCGCTGACGCAGGTGCCGCTCACGATCGACTATGCCGTCGTGATCTCGGCGATCGACAACCTGCAGGCGGGCCAGCTCGAGGACGGCACGGCCATCGGCACCGGCATCGCCACCGCCGCCAACCGGCTCCGCAGTGCGCCCGGCAAGTCGAAGGTGCTGATTCTGGCGACCGATGGCGAGAACAATCGCGGCGCAATCGATCCGCGAACGGCGGCGTTGGCCGCGAAGCAGTTCGGTATCAAGATCTATACGATCGGCGTCGGGACCGAGGGGCTCGCGCCGGTGCCGGTCGGTCGCGGCATCACCGGCCTGCGCTATGAGATGTTGCCGGTGCGAATCGACGAAGTGCTGCTGACGGAGATCGCGAAAGGCACCGGCGGCCGCTATTTCCGCGCGCGCGACGCGGCCGCACTTGGCCGCATCTATCGGGAGATTGACGAGCTCGAGCGCGCGCCCGTCCAGTCGCGCACCTACGTGCGCTACAGCGAGGAATATCGCTGGCCGCTCGGCGCGGCGCTCGCCGCGCTCGCGCTGGAGATGCTCCTCCTTGCGTGGCGGGGTCCGCTGCCATGACTCCCGCGTGGCTGCCGTACTTCGATTGGCCGATGGCGCTCTGGCTCGCGCCGGTGCTCGCCGCGGCGGTCGCGCTGCTGTTGATCGTCGCCTTCCGGCGGCGCGCCGCGCGGCTTCGCCAACTGGGCACGGAGAGCGTGGTCGCACGGCTCGTGCCCCCGGCCACGACCATGACGCCGTGGTGGCGCGCGGGCGCGCTCGGCGGCGCCGCGCTCTGTTTGGGCGTCGCGATCGCCGGGCCACGGTGGGGGAGCGAGACGGCGATCGTGCGCGGCAATGGCGCCGACGTCGTGCTCGCCCTCGACGCGTCGCTGTCGATGCTCGCGACGGACGAGCGGCCGAATCGTCTTGAAAAGATGAAGGCCGAGGCGCGCCGCTTGCTCGCCGCGAGTCCAGACGATCGTTTCGGCTTGATCGCCTTTGCCGGCCGCAGCTACATCCTCACGCCGCTCACCGTCGACCAGGGCGCGCTCACCTTGTTCCTCGACAACCTCGATCCGTCGGTGGTGGGCCAGGCCGGGAGCTCGCTCGCCCGGGCGATCCGCCAAGGGACCGACCTGCTTCTGACGAGTCACACCGAAGCCGATCGCGCGCTCGTCGTGATGAGCGACGGGGAGGCGTTCGAGCCAACCGACGATGTCAGCGCCGCGGCGAATCGCGCGGCGGAAAACGGCGTAATCGTGATTGCCGTTGGCTTCGGCACGCCGCGCGGCTCGACGATTCCGGTGGTGTCGGCCGAGGGTAACGCGCTCAAACGCGATGACGCGGGCAACGTCGTGGTGACGCAGTACTCGCCCGATCTTTTGCGCGCCGCGGCGGTCGCGTCCCGCGGCACGTTCATCGCCGCCGAGGAAACCGACAAGGCCACGCGCGTGCGTCGCGCGCTGTCGTCGCTACGCACGGAGAAGCGGCGCGCCGAAGCGGGGCGCGACCGCCGCCCCCAGTTCCAGCTCTTTCTCATCCCCGCCGTGTTGCTCGCCTTGCTCGACAC
>JBDUCS010000128.1:0-10130 GCA_040003335.1 Gemmatimonadaceae bacterium
TCCCTGCACCAAAACGACCGCATCGCCGTCGCCCTCGGCGAATGCCAACGCAATCGCGTCGGCGAGCCGCCCGCGCGCGTCGGACGACACCGAGAGCCGGTCGACGATGACGAGGAGCTCGCGCGCGCGCGTGAGGTCGTCGCGCGCCGCGAGCTCATCGAGATGCGTCACCGCGCCATCGATCGAGACGCGCACAAATCCCTGCGCGCGCAGGTTCTCGACGACCACGTCGTGCGTTACGAGGTCGCTCAACACCAGTGGGAACGCGACGGAGAATCGCGTCGCGTCGGGGAGCGCCATCACCGTGTCCGCCGCCGACTGCACCGTGTCCGGGCGCATTTCGCGCCCGCAGACGGGGCAGAAGGTGTGGCCGATGCGCGCCCAGAGGAGCTTGAGGAAATCGTAGATCTCGGTCGCCGTCCCGACCGTGGAGCGCGACGTCTTGGTGGGGTTCTTTTGCTCGATCGCGACCGCCGGCGAGAGGCCGTCGATGTGATCGACGTCGGGCTTCTCCATCCGGTCCAGGAACTGGCGCGCGTACGCCGAAAGCGACTCGACGTAGCGACGCTGTCCCTCGGCGTAGATGGTGTCGAATGCCAGCGACGACTTCCCCGATCCCGACGGTCCCGTGACGACGGTGAACGCGCGTCGCGGGATCTCGAGGTCGAACCCTTGGAGATTGTGCTGCCGCGCGCCGCGGATCGTGATTCGGTCTTTCATCGCTCCGAAAGCTAACCCCTGAGGGCTATGGCCTAGGGCGGTGGGACGATCGTACCGCTCGGCACCCAACCCGCCAGAAAGCGGTGGTCGTCTCTCGCCCAAGCCCCTAGTCCCCCGCCTTGTCCCGCGGCCCGCGTCGCCGCAACACCACGCGTCCGGCCAGCAGGACGACCATCGCGCCGAGCGTCGCCAGGGCAACGCTGCGCAGCTCGAAGTTGATGGACATCGCGTGACCCCAACCGAAGAGCGAGCCGATCCAGCCGCCGATGAACGCCCCAGCGATGCCGAGCACGACCGTGAGGATGCAACCCGGCGGATCGCGTCCCGGCATCAAGTACTTGGCGAGCGCGCCGACGACGAGGCCAAAGATGAGCCAGCTGATCACGGTGATGATGTCCGGTGTGGTGGTGAATGCCTCCCTGACACTATCCCGTTACCGCGCGCTTTAGAAGCGGAGACGCGCGTGCGATGGAACGCCGCACGCGCAACGCCGATCACGGTGCCTTGCCGGAGCTTACCGCCCCGAATACTTTCTGCACTCGTAACCGGTAAGCACGGTACAACTTCCGTCACGAGCGCCGGTCGCCGATCCTCTCCGCCGTTCACCCGCAGGCGATGCCATATATCCAGTTCGATGGCCAGCAGTATGCGCTCGCTGACGGAGGGACCGACGTCGGCTCCTCCGCCGACGCGGCCATCCGGCTGGTGGGCGCGGGACTCGAGCCGGTGTGTGCGACCGTCAGCCTGGAAGGCGACGCGCATCAGGCGCTCTTGCGCCGGCGCGGCCAGCAGCCGGTGCGGGTGAACGGCGTGCCGGTCGGGATGGAGCCGACGCCGCTCATGCACGGCGACAAGATCGACATCGGTGGCCGCGAGCTCTATTTCGGCGACGACCGCAAGGCGGGGAACACCGCGTTCGTGCCGAGCGTGCGCGCGCCCGACTCCACGCGCAACCGCTTCGCGACGCCTGGGCGCCCGAACGTCGCGACGGGCGGCAGCCTCGTGTCGCTCGTCGACGGCCGCGAGTATCCGGTGTCGATCAGCGGGCTCGTGCTCGGGCGCGACCCGACGTGCGACGTCGTCGTCGCATCGGGCGACGTGTCGCGCAAGCACGCCGTGATCGCGCCGGGCATCGACGGATACATCCTCACGGACACGAGCACGAACGGTCTCGTGCTCAACGGCCGCGCGGCGGCGGCGTCGCAACCGATCGGGCGCGGCGACGTGCTCAAGGTGGGCAACGAGGAGTTTCGTTTTCACGCCGATACCGCGCCGGCGAACCGCGGCGTGATGGCTACGCTCGAGGTGATCAACGCCGGCGTGGCCCGAGGGTCGTTGTACGAGATCTCGGCGCCACTGGCGCACGTCGGGCGCGGCGAGCACAACGACATCGTGATCGCCGACGAGAGCATCTCCGATTCACACGCCAAGTTTCAGCGCCGCGACACGGGATGGTTCGTCGTCGATATGGGATCGACCAATGGCACGTATGTCGCCGGTCATCGCATTCAGGGCGAAGCGCCGCTCGAGGGGGCGCCCGACGTGAGGTTTGGCGGTCTAAAATTCATCTTCCGTCCCGCGGCAGGCGCGGCGCTCGGCGCGGCGAAGGGAACGCGGGCGATCGCCGCCCCTCGGCTCGGCGGCGTCGCGGCGCCCGCGATGGCGTCGTCGCGGCCGCCGATTCAAACGCCGACGGCGCCGATCCACAGCGACGACGACATGTTTCGCCGCCCGACCGTCTCACCCGTGCTCTGGGTCGCGCTGGCCGCGGCCATCGCCTGCGCACTCCTTTTCTGGATGAACCGATAGTGCAACTGGCCGTCGCCGCCCGCACGGACGTCGGGATGATTCGCTCGGGTAATGAGGACAACCTGTTCGCCAACCCGAGCAAGCATCCGGGTCTCTTCGCGGTGGCGGACGGGATGGGGGGGCACGCAGCGGGCGAGGTCGCGAGCAAGATGGCCGTCGAGATCATCGTCGAGGAGCTCGCGCCGATCCACGACCCGCGCGACCCGGCGACGGTCGCCGCGGTGATCGAGGCCCTGCAGCAGGCAAACCGGCGCATTTACGACCGGACGCTCTCCGAGGCCGACAAGCAGGGAATGGGAACGACGGCGTCGGTCCTGCTCCTCGGCAACAACCGCTACTTGATCGGACAGGTGGGCGACTCGCGCGTCTACCTGCTGCGCGATGGCGTGCTACAGCAGCTGACGAAGGACCACTCGTACGTGCAGGAGCAGGTCGACGCCGGCTACCTCACGCCGGAGCAGGCGCGCTATCACCCGTACAGCAACGTGATCACGCGTTGCGTCGGCGCCAGCGATGACGTAGAGCCCGACACGTACTTGGGCGGCGTGCAGAAGGGCGACATCTATCTCGTCGCCAGCGACGGCCTCACCGGGATGGTCGATGACACGCGCATACAAGCGATCCTGCTCGCGAAGAGCGGTCCCGGGCGGATGGTCGACGCGCTGATCAACGAGGCGAACGGCCGCGGCGGTCTCGACAACATCACGGCGATCGTGGTGCAGGTCTCCGAGCTCGACGACGACGACGATCTTCCGCCGTCGCTGGCGGACACGCAGATGATGCCGATCCCCGAAGCTTAGGGCGCCTTGCGTGTCACCCCGCGCTCACAGTCAAACGAGGAGCGCGTGGCCGGCGGCGACGAGGTCGGCGATCTCGGCGGGCGGGCGCTGCAGCGCCGCGAGTACGCGCGACGGTGCGAGGTCGATCGGGCGCGCGACGAAAATGCGGAGCCAGCGCGCGGAGCCATAGAGCTCCTCCGACAGCCGCGGCAAGTTGATCGCGCCGCGCCAACCATCGGCGGTCAATCGGCGCACGCCGCCGTCGCGTCGGAGCACGGGGATGTCCAGCCCGAGCATCTGCGGCTTCTCCGGATAGTCGAGCAACAGCTCACCGGGCGCGAGGCCCAGCTCGGCGGCGAGCGCGTCCTCGGTCGCGAGGACGAGCGCCCGATCGGTCGACACCCATTCGGCGACCCGCTCGCCGAGCTCGCCGGCGGGACACTCGAAGGCGCGTTTGTAGAGACGCCGCTCGCGCAGGCGGTCGAGGAGCGACGACGGACTGGATTCGTCGAGCCGGTGCAGCAGGCCCTCGTCGGCCAGCGCGGCCAGCTCGCCCGCGGCGAGCGTGCGCGCGCGCAGTGCGTCGTCGACCATGCGCTTGTACATCGCCGTCGCGCTGCGTACGGCGTGGTGCCAGTAGACGTTCCGGTACATCTGGTACTTCGCGAACAGGAGCGACTCCAGCGCCGCGAGTCCCTTCTCACGCACGCCGATCGACGGCGCCCCCGTGCCCGGATCGTCGAGCACGACGAGCGAGTGGATCAGCCGATCGACGTCGATCTCGCCGTACGGCACGCCGCACATGAGCGCGTCGCGCTTGAGGTACTCGACCTTGTCGAGGTCGAGCGAGCCGGAGATGAGGCGCTGGAGCGGGCTGGTGCTCGTGCCACGAATGAGCGCGAAGACGCGCTCCGGCGCATCGTCGCCGATGCGCGCGCGCAGCAGCGACGCGATCTCGCCCGCGGTGATCAGCGGCCGCGCGACCTCCTCGTGATGCAGCGCGCCGATCTCCTCGAGCGCATGCGAAAACGGATAGTGTCCGACGTCGTGGAGCAAGGCGGCCGCGCGCACCGCCGCGACCTCGTCGGCCGGGATCGCGCCCGGCCACGCGAGCTCACCGCGCTCGTCGAGCATCCGGAGCGTGCGCCGCGCGAGATGGTAGGCGCCGAGCGCGTGCTCGAAGCGCGAGTGCGTCGCGCCAGGATAGACGAAAAAGGCGAGGCCGAGCTGTCGTACGTAGCGCAGCCGCTGGAAGACGGCGCTGTCCATCAGTTCGACCGCGAGGGGCTCGAGCGTGATCGAGTTCCACAGTGGATCGCGGATGATCTTGTCGGGCTCGGCGCGCGGCATCGTGCGGAGCAATGTACGCGGTACGAGTGCCGAGCAGGGAGGACGTCAGGCTAGTTCGTGCGGCTCTTCTGTCCGACGGCGAGACCAAAGCCTGGGAGGAGATCGATCCACGCGGTGCGCGCGAAGCCGGCGGCCGAAAAAAGAGCGCGGAATTCATCCGGTGTATGGAACGAGATCCAACCCGGATCGGACCACTTCGCGAATTTCGCACTGATCGCATTGAACCACGCCGGCCCCGGATCGACGACGCAGTAGATGCCGCCGGGTCGCAGCACGCGATGGATCTCGCGCGCCGCCGCGGGCGGGTCGGGATAGTGATGATGCGCAAGACAGTTGTAGACGAGATCGAACGCACCGTCGAACGCCGGCGGAAGCTCGCCGACATCCGACTGGACGAAGGCGCAGTTCGACAGGCCGTGCGCGCGCGCGTCGCGCCAGGCCGCGTTCACCATCCCCGCCGCGAGATCGATGCCGACGACCTCGCCGTCGGGGACGAGCCGCGCGATGCGCTGCAACTCGCGCCCCGCGCCGCAGCCGGCGTCGAGCACGCGGGCGTCGCGCGCGAGGAGCGGCCGCATCGACTCGATCGCCTCGGAGAAGATCGGCGTCGAGAACGGCTTCACGAAGGCGTCGTAGACCTCGGCCATCCGGTCGAACTCTTCGACGAGATGATCGTGCTCGGTCGTGTGCTCCAACAGTACCGGGCGGTCGTATTCGGTGGAGAACCGCGTCCCGAGACCGCGCTCGTTGATGCGCTCCGGCATGTCGCCCTTAGGCGGCGCCGCGGGAACGAGCCCCGATCGCTTGAGCGCCTGCGCCGGCAGGAGAACCTGCGACGCGTACGACCACATCGTTTGCGCGAGCAGTCCCGAGGCCGCCTGGCCGCCGGGCGCGCCGCCACCGTGCGAATGCGCCATCAGCTGCGGGCCGCGCGACACATCACGTCGTCACGCTGTCGTCCGAT
The DNA here is from genome assembly GCA_040003335.1 of Gemmatimonadaceae bacterium. GTDB lineage: Bacteria > Gemmatimonadota > Gemmatimonadetes > Gemmatimonadales > Gemmatimonadaceae > JALZAE01. The sequence continues at coordinate 5,623 of JBDUCS010000128.1, forward strand.
TTCGGGGCGCGGCGCTTTCCTTTTTTCCGCGACGACCCGGCGCCCGCCGCCACGCTGGAGGACTCGCGCCGCCGCAGCACCACCGGCACGCGGCTGTCGGAGAGACCCGGTACACTGATCTCGCCGTGGTACGTCGCGCCGACGACCATCTCGTCGTTGATCGACGCGATGAGGTGCACGAGCGTTCGCGCGCCGGGCTCGAGCGAGACGACCCCGGGCTCGATGCGCATCGTCGGGCGCAGCTCACGCTCACCGGGACCTGTGAAGCCCGACGTCACCACCGGCGTAACCACGTGCCGCGTCAGCTTGTTCTCGACCATGAAGACGCCGCGCGCTTGCTGGCCACGCTCGGCCTCGAGCACGAGCGCCGGCGTCGCAGTGGCCGCCGCCGGCGTGGCGGCCGACGACGCATTGGGCTTGAGCGCGCCGAGGTTGAGCGGGAGCTTCACGTCCGACCAGATGCCCATGAGCGACTTGACGTACTCCGTCGTCACGTCGCCCAGCGCCTGGTAATAACGCATCTGCGCATCGACGGCCTTCTTGAAGCCGTCGGTGATCTGCTGCGCGTTGTCAGCCATGGACGCCGACGACGGTGCCCGTTACGCCACCGACTGTGCCCGTGCGAGCGTGACAGCCGCGCTGGCAGTAGAAGTGATCGTACCAGTGATGGACGAGGTCGGGGCAGTCCTCGATGGTGATGGTGTGGCACGAGTCGATGCCGACCGTGCCGACGCTCACGGTCCAGCGCAGGTAGTAGTCGCGGCATCCTTGCACGTGCACGACCATCTCGTGCTCCTCGCCGTTCTTTGCATCGGTCGGCACGGCGAAACACAGCTTGATCTTGCCGCGCATGAACGCGCCGAGGGTGATCGTCGCGGGGGTCACGGTGACGTCGCCCGCCGCGTCGCCGGCGACGGAGACCGTCACCGGATGTGGCGTCCGATCGCAGTTCGTGATCACCAGCTCGATGCACGCCGTCTTGCACTGCGACGTGTGGCTGACGCAATCGCCGAGCGGTTGCGGCATCCAGCAGGGCGCGGGAATCGTGCAGCAGGTGGCGGTCATCTTCTTCGTCCGCTGCTGCAGCTCGGACGTCAGCGATGGCACTGACACGCCGGTCACCGACTCGAGGAGGTCGGAGCCGAGCTGCATCTGCGCGGTCATCAGTTTGACCAGCGCGCCGGAGACGCCGCTCAGCGACGCGGTTGAGAAGAGAGCAGTCATGACTTGGTACCCTCCGCGGCGCCGTTCGCGCCGGTGATCCGCACGTAGTAGCGCAAGTTGTGCAGCGGCCAGGTGCCCCAATACGTGTGGCCGGGCCGCACGCGGTCGGGAATCGTCATCGTGATCTTGAGCTCGCGAATCTCGTTCGGCGCGACCGAGCCCGCGCCGGCGTCGACCTTGAGGCGTACCATGCCGCCGTGCTCTTCCACCACGGCATCCGCGAACATGTCGGCGCGCCCTTGTGCCGAGGCCTTGGGGTCGGCGATGATCGTCTTGGCGATCGCGCGCTCCATGCCGCCCACGTCGAACATCCCGAACGCGTATGCGCCGCGCACGTCGACGGCGACGTTGCCCATGTTGGCAAGCGACAGCTCGTGCTGCACGCGCTCGCCGGCGCGCGCAGTGATCGTGATGCGCTCGGGAAAGAGGCGCAGAAATATCTCGGGCTGGACGTCGAGCACGATCTCCTGCTCGCTGTCACCGAGCTGCACCATTCCCGTATAGCTCCCCGGCGGCGTGTTGCGGGGGAGGTGCATCTTGAGCACACTCGCCTCGCCGACACGCGAATGCGCGGCGAGGGTGCGGTGCGCGGCGGAGCCCGGGAGCTCGACCGTGAGTGGCAGCGCCGCGTCGTGCGCGGGACCGGCATCCGTCACCGCCGACAGCGCCAGCGGCGTGCCGCGAAAGCGCAGCGGCGGCCGCCATCCTTGCGCGCTCATTTGTGTGCGTCCTTCCTCGGCGCGCCGGGCGTGTTGAGCTGGTTCGTCAGGCCGCCGACCGTCGACGGCGGATTGACGACGGCCACGGGCCCGCACACCTCGCACGGATTCGGCTTGTACGGCTCGGTGATGATCTGCGCCTCGCCGCACAATCGGATGTTCATCAGCTCCATGCCGAGTATGGAGAGCCCGACGCAGAAGTCGGCCGGAAGATGCCCCCGGATCGATGGAAACTGCGTCAGGCGTATCTCCACCGGATCGACCCCGAGCTGGATCTTCGGGATGTTGTCGATGTTCAGGTGGATCGCCGGCAGCTTCTCCATATACGCATGGATGTCCGGGATCTTATCGACATTGATGTCGAACGTGCTGGGGATGCCGCTCACCGTGATTGGTCCATCGAGCACCGAGTGAAACGGTTGCGGAATATCGACGCCCATGACCCCTCCGCCGGCTGTAGAGCAATTGTGAGTAATGCTGCTTGATCATTGCACGCCAAGGAATCGCCGTCAAGTCGCCCACGAATGAATATCATCTCACGCCTGCCTGACGAGTCAAGGTACGAGGTCGAGCCGCGCCAGCAGTGCCATCTCCCCCTCGTTCACGTCACTGGGCGAAACCCGCGACCGCGGCGGGCAATCGCGCGATGGGTGCGGTAGCGCGCGATCGCGACACGGATCGAGGCGAAAATCGCGCGCCAGTTGCTGGAGCCCGGGCACGCGCGTCGCGCCGTCGATCAGCACTTCGATGCTCTGGAACATCCGCGCGATGTTCTCGACGTCGCCGCGGACCGCGAGCCGGCCGTCGAGAAGGACATCGACCACTTCCGCGTAGCCGTCGAGGAGCGCGAGCACGGTTTGGCGGTCCGTCGTGCCCTCACCGTCGACGACGCGGCGCGGGCCGTTGCGTTCGAGAACGAGCCGCGCGCGGGCAAAGCGCACGATCACGCTCTCGTCGTCGAGCGAGACGCGCGCGCCGCGCCGGCCGACGAGGGCGCGGATGCGAGCGACCCCCTCGGGGTCCTGCGCCTGGAGCCGCTCGATCAGCAGCGTGATGTACTGCCCCAGGGTGCGGCAGGGAATCGGCGGGGGCTCAATCCACAAATTCCACCACCGCGAGCCCGCTCGCCTCCGAATGCGCGCCTCCGATGGAGAGTGCCGCCGAGAAAGCGCCGACGCGCTGATTGATGAAGCCAAAGCCGCGCCGCATGGGATCCGCCGTGATGATCTGCGCCGACGCGCGCGCGCGAAATTCGACATCGACGTGATCGATGCCGTCGCTGCCACACACGCGCACGAACTCGGCGAGCCGCGGCGCGCGGTCGTCGCCGTGCAGCGCGGCCAGCGCACCGGGGAGGCGGCGTTGGGGCGGCGGCATCACGCCGGTGGTCGTGACGCTGACCGCCTCACCGGAAAAAAAGCGGCGCGTGCCGCCGGTGTCGACGACCATCGACCACGGCCCCGCCGTGCGATGGTCGCGGTCGGTCGTTCGGCCAATGACGATCGTCGGTCCGGGCGCCGGCGCGCTAAAGGTGCCCCAGTCCCAACCGAGGTCGTCGCCCCAATGCCAACGTCCCCAGTTGTGGTCGTGATACGCGGTCGCGGTCGCCATGTCGAGCGAGCGGCCCGCGGCTTCGATCTGCCCGCGAAGCGAGAGGCGCGGGACCAGGAACCAGGAGATCCAGCCGCTGCCGAACGGAAACTGCCGCTGGAGGTCGATCGCGCGCCCGGCGGGCGTCGCCACTATCGACGCGCGAAGCGCGTCGTCGGGCATCCGGACCGAGGCGTGGATGGTGCCGTCGCTGCCGTCGGCCGCGATCGCCACGCGCTCGAGCGCGATGCTCGCCAGCCCGACGCGCGCGTCGGCGATGCCCGTGATGTCGAGACTGCCGACCCAGCCCGTGCCGGGCACGTGAAACAGTGCGGAACCCGCGGCGCGCGCGCGACGATCGTCCGGCGCGCCGTGCAGCGACACGTTGAGCAGTCCGACGCTTCCCGTCGCGTGGTCGAAGACGTTGAGGTGCAGCCAGTCCTTGTACGCGGCGGCGCTCGGATCCGCCGGCCACGGAGGACGGAGCACATCGCTGAACGCGGTGCGGGAGGGAAGCGCGCCCGCCGTCATCGCAGCATCGAATCGGGCGACGGATCGGCGTCCGATGCCGCGACGACGGCGTCGTCGCCGGGCATCGTGATCGCGGCGAGCGCTTCGACGCTGCGCGCGAGCTCGCGTGAGAACGCCCAGAGGCCCAGGCTACAGTCGATGAACGTGGGCACGTCGTTGGTGGCGTCGCCCGGATCGCCGGTGATGCTCCCGGGAATCGGGAGGAGCTCGATCGTCTCGAACAGGTCGCCCGCGAGGAGGAGCGCGAGGTCGTTGCGCAGGTGATCGAGCACCGGCGCGGGTGGCAACGCCGCGACCCAGCTGTCGATCTTGAGCGCGCCCCAGATGGCATCGCCATTGATCTGCGCGCGGCCGCGCTGCAGCGCGCGCCGCATCCGAGCGCCCTCGGCGGTCTTGCTCACCTCGCGGCCGAGCGCGGCGAAGCCGGACACGAGCGAGCCCACC
>JBDUCS010000408.1:0-3013 GCA_040003335.1 Gemmatimonadaceae bacterium
GGTATCTCGACGTGACACCGCAAGTCGCGCCGGTTCCCGTACCGGTGGTCGTGCCCGCTGTCGTTCCGCCCGTCGTGCCACCGGTGATTCCACGCGTCGTGCCGCCGGTCGTGACTCCGGCGCCGGTCCCCGTGAAGCCCGACACGCCCGTCGATGCGCTCAAACCCGTCGCGACCGTATCACTCGTCTCCGGCCTGGGTGGCGGGGCAGGGAACGACGGCAGCGCGGGCGCCGGCCCGGGGAGCGGCGGCGGCATCGGCTCGGGCGTCGGATCCGGCAATGGTGCGGGCACCGGGTCCGGTACCGGCGGCGGCAACACGGAGATCAATCCGCCGCAGACGACCGTGCTCTACATGCCGCCGGCCCACGGCCCACGCGGCGGCCCGAATCCGTACGAGGCGGTCGCGCTGTTCGACGTCGATGAAAAGGGAGGCGTTCTCTCATTCACGATCGAGCCGTCGTCACGCGACGGCGACTACAACCGCAAGCTCCGCGAAGCGCTGAACGGCGTGCGCTTTCGTCCAGCCACGCGCCGCGATGGCACGCCGGTCCGCGCCGTCGTCCAGATCCGTATCGTTCAGTAGGGCGCGCGAGAAAAAAACAAGAATGAGAAGCGCTGCGCCTTCTCTGCCGGGACTCTCTAGCCGAACGCTTTAGGCCCGGTTAGTTTCACGCGGCTGCGACAGAGTGGTCGCGATGCCCGCGTGCTCTCGAGCGGCATCGGACCACTCGCCCGCTCAGCTCTCCGGCTCGCCTTCCGCTCCGGAGTCTCGCCAACACATCGCAGAGACCGCATGACGAGCGTGGCCGCCAAACGCGATGCTCCACCGAGCGAATCGCCGTCCGAGTTCGTGAAGGCGATGTCGCTGACCGATGCGACGATGCTGGTCGCCGGCTCGATGATCGGGAGCGGCGTCTTCATCGTCGCGGCGGGCATGGGCAGAACGCTCGGCTCGCCGTTCTGGCTCATCGTCGCGTGGGTGCTCACCGGCGTCATGACGATGCTTGGCGCGCTCGCCTACGGCGAGTTGGCGGCGATGTATCCACGAGCCGGCGGGCAATACGTGTTTCTCCGCGAGTCGCTCGGTCCACTCATGGGTTTTCTCTACGGATGGACCCTGTTCGTCGTGATCCAGACGGGCACGATCGCCGCCGTCGCCGTCGCCTTCGGCAAGTTCCTCGGCGTGCTCATGCCCTCGGTCGCGCCCGACGTGTTCGCGTGGTTTCCGCACACCACGGTCGCCGGCGGTACGATCGAGATCGGCCTGTCGGCGCAGCGGGTCGTCGCGCTCATCGTGATCTGGTTCCTCACCTGGATCAACCTGCGCGGCGTCGAGACGGGGAAGATCGTGCAGACGACCTTCACCGTCGCCAAGACCGCCGCCCTCGCGCTGCTGATCATCCTCGGTCTGACGATCGGCCGAAACGCCGGTGCGATTGCCGCCAATTTCTCGAGCGGACACTTTCTCGGCTCCGTGGACTTCACCGGCAGCTTCGCCATCCTCTTTGGTTCGGCGCTCGTCGGCTCGCTCTTCTCCAGCGACTCCTGGAACAACGTCACCTTCGCCGCGGCCGAGGTGAAGGACGCGAAGCGCAATTTGCCGCTGGCCTTGGGACTCGGCACGGGACTCGTCACCATCCTCTACATCATGGCGAACGTCTCGTACCTGAACGTCCTGCCATTCGCCGGTCAGGCGAACGGTGCCGACGTGCTCGCGCGCGGCATCACGCACGCGACGCAGGACCGCGTGGCGACGGCCGCAATGGAAGTGATGTTCGGGTCGAGCGGCGGCGTGATCATGGCGATCGCGATTCTCGTCTCGACGTTCGGCTGCCTCAACGGCATCATTCTGGCCGGCGCACGCGTGTACTACGCCATGGCGCGAGACGGGCTCTTCTTCCGCCGCGTCGGCGCGCTCAGCGCGCGCAGAGTGCCGGCGTGGGGCCTGATCGCGCAGTCGATCTGGGCGTCGCTGCTCTGCTTCACCGGCACGTACAACCAGTTGCTCGACTACGTGATCTTCGCCGCGCTCATCTTCTACGCGCTGACGACGATCGGCTTGTTCGTGCTACGCCGCACCCGTCCCGACGCGGAGCGACCGTATCGCGCGTTTGGCTACCCGCTCCTCCCCGCGCTCTACATCGTGCTGGCGATCGCCGTCGCCGTCTGCCTCCTGACGGCCGATGCGACGCGCGCACAGGCGTTCTCCGGGCTCGTGCTCGTGCTGTTGGGCGTGCCCGTGTATTACCTCTGGCGCAAGCTCGCCGCGCCCGTGCCGGCATAGCTGCATCCACGGGCGGCCTGGCGACGATGCCGGCCGCCCGTTGCTCGACGGTGGTGTGCGCCGCGCATGCGGCGCGCCGCCGACAATCGCAACTACTTGGAGACGTCGAACAATGAATCGGATGGTCACACTGCTCCGTCGTACCCTCCCCGTCTGTCAAGCGCTGCTCGCGGCGCTCGTCACGGGCTCGCTGACCGTGGGCCGCCTCGCCGCGCAAGGTGCGCAGGAAGTGGGGGGTGAAGCCAACCTCAGGATCCCGGACCTGAGCTCGGTGTCGTTCCTCGGCGTCGCCGGCAACACACTGCTCATGGGCGGCCTCGTCGTCTGCGCGCTCGGCTTGCTGTTTGGCCTGATGATCTACACCCAGCTCAAGGCGATGGAGGTGCACTCGTCGATGCGCGCGATCTCGGAGCTGATCTACGAGACGTGCAAGACGTACCTGCTGACGCAGGGCAAGTTCATCATGATCCTCTGGATCTTCATCGGCTCCGTGATCGCGCTCTATTTCGGCGTGCTCGTTGGATTCCCGATCATGAAGGTCGCGATCATTCTGGTCTTCAGCCTCGTCGGCATCGCCGGCAGCTACGGCGTCGCCTGGTTCGGCATTCGCGTCAATACCTTCGCCAACTCCCGGACCGCATTTGCCGCTCTGCGCGGCAAACCCTATCCGTGCTACGCGATTCCGCTCAAGGCCGGCATGAGCATCGGCATGCTGCTGATCTCGGTCG
>JBDUCS010000129.1:0-10080 GCA_040003335.1 Gemmatimonadaceae bacterium
TATGCAATGCGCGCCGCGGCGCGCCGGCGGCTTCCCGTGATCGTGCTCGACCGGCCGAACCCCATCACGGGAACGCGCACCGAGGGTCCGATGCTCGACACCGCACTCGCGTTCGAGCGAAGCGACGGCGAGGGCGGCCGGCCCGCGAAGCCCTATGCGCTCTATCCGATTCCGCTGCGCCACGGCCTGACGATGGGGGAGCTCGCGCTTCTCTACAACCGCGTGCTCGCGCTCGGCTGCGATCTGCACGTGATTCCGGCGGCGAACTGGCGCCGCGACCGGTGGTACGACCAGACGCATCTTCGCTGGATCCGGCCGTCACCGAACATGCCATCGCTCGAGAGCGCGCTCCTCTATCCGGGACTGGTCGCGTTCGAGGGAACCAATCTCTCCGTCGGTCGCGGAACGCCGATCGCCTTTCAGCACGTCGGCGCGCCGTGGCTCGACGCGACGCGCGTCGTCGCCCTCCTGCGGGACCGCACGATCACCGGCGTCGAGTTCGAGGCGGAGCGCTTCACGCCGGACCAGCCGACCGACGGAAAGTACGGCGGTCGCGCGCTACCCGCCGTTCGGATCAAGATCGTCGACCGCGAGCGCGAGCAGGCCGCGCGCATCGGCGCCGCGCTCCTCTGGGCGATCGCCAAGACGCACCGTGATTCCCTGCGCGTCAACGCCGCATCGTTCGACGACCGTTTCGGCGCGGCGCGCGTGCGTGAGGCGCTGTTGCGCGGCGAGGATCCCGACAGCGTAATGGACCGCGAGCTCCCGGCCACTGTCGCCTTCCAAAAACGAGCCAGGGCGATTTGGTTGTACCATTGATCTGGCCGTGCGAGTGCCAGCGCCTACTTCTTGCGTTGCTCGATCGCCGCCTACCTAACGACAAACGGAGGACGACATGAGACGACTGCTCGCGGTGGCGCTGGTCGCGGTAGCGGCGGCGTGCGGCCCGCGCACAGCCACGGTGCAGACGGGGCCCACCCCCGCGACCGGTGTGATGGTGCACGTGCGCAACAACCTGAACGAAGCGGTGAACATCTACGTCAACAGCGGCGGCCAGGACGTGTTCGTGGGACAGGTGCAGGCGAACAGCACCGCCGATCTCCCGGTGAGCGGTGTCGCCTCCGGCTCGTCGGCGACTCTGCGCGCCAAGACGAACAGCGGCAACAACTATAGCAAGCAGAACGTCCTGATGAGTGGAATGGTCGACTACACGGTGCCGTGACCTCGGTTGCTGGCTCGGTGCGGGGAGACTAGCTTATCGGGTCGGGGGACTTCCCCCGGCCCGCGTCGCATCCACGCGTCGTATCCGCATGCCTGGCTTAGTGTAAGCAGGCTCGCGGCCGGCCCGCTCGGGAGTGCGAGCGGGAGGCCACGGCAGCCCGGCGCCGGTCCGTCACGCCCCTGGATAGGTGGATGAAGCTACTCCCGGACTGGATCAAAACCGGTTATCTGCGCGTGATCTCGCCAGTCGCCGACTGGTGCGTCCGGCGGGGCGTGTCCCCGAACACGATCACGACGATCGGTACGCTCTGCTCGATGACGGGCGGCGTGATTTACGGAACGGGCCACATCATGACCGGCGGATGGTTTCTCGGTCTGACGGCGCTGTTCGACGTGTTGGATGGCACCGTGGCTCGACGGACCGGACGCAGCTCGACGTTTGGTGCGTTCTACGATTCGACGCTCGACCGCGTCGCCGATGGCTTCGTGCTCGGTGGGCTCGGCGTGTTCTACGCCACGAGCGCGCAGCACGCCGACGCGCTCATGGTTTGCATCACGATCTTCGGGTTGATCGGCACGTTTCTCACGTCCTACACGAGAGCGCGTGCCGAGGCGCTGGGACTCGACGCGAAAGTGGGCATGCTGCAGCGCCCCGAACGCGTTGTGTTGTTGTCAGTACCGCAGGCGTTCTTTGGACTCGTGTTCAACGGCCTCGTCTTGGACGCGATCATTGTCGTGCTGACCGTTACCGCGTGGATCACCGCGTCGCAGCGCATCTGGGTCGTGTATCAGGCGACGAAGCACGAGCGGCCGGCGGCCAAGGCCGATGCGCAGCCGCACGTCGCGCAAAAGGCGAGCGCGTCTCGTGATGCCACGACGGCGATCCTAAAAGGAGAATAGCTAGTGCCAGCATCGTCCGCGGCCTCGGGCCGCGTTGCACCAAAGCCGGCCACCGGCAGGCTCGGCGTGCTCACGCCGGGACTCGGCGCCGTCGCCACCACCTTCATGGCCGGCGTCGAGAGCATTCGTCGCGGCCATTCGAAGCCCATCGGCTCGTTGACGCAAATGGCGACCATCCGGCTCGGCAAGCGCACCGACAACCGGACGCCGTTCATCAAGGACTTCGTCCCGCTCTCGACGCTCGACGACATCGTCTTCGGCGCCTGGGATCCGATTCCCGACGACGCGCTGACCGCGGCCCGCAAGGCCGGCGTGCTCGAGGAGAAGCATCTGGAGCAGGTCGCTGATTTCTTGGCGGCGATCAAGCCGATGCCGGCCGTGTTCGACAACAAATACGTCACGCGCCTCAACGGCCCAAACGTCAAGAAGGGAAAGACGAAGCGCGACCTCGCCGAGCAGCTGCGCCAGGACATGCGCGAGTTCAAAGCGAAGAACGGGTGCGACCGGCTGGTCGTCGTATGGTGCGCGAGCACCGAGATCTTCATCAAGCCCGGTCCGCAGCACGCGACGATCGAGCAGTTCGAGAAGGCGATGGAACGCAACGACGATGCGATCGCGCCGTCGATGCTCTACGCCTATGCGGCGATCATGGAAGGCGTGCCGTTCGCCAACGGCGCACCGAATCTCTCCGTCGATACGCCGGCGCTCATCCAGCTCGCGAACGACAAGGGCGTGCCGATCAGCGGCAAGGACTTCAAGACCGGCCAGACGTGGATGAAGACGGTGATCGCGCCGGGCCTCAAGGCGCGCATGCTCGGGCTCGCCGGATGGTACTCGACGAACATCCTTGGCAACCGGGACGGCGAGGTGCTCGACGACCCGCAGTCGTTCAAGACGAAGGAGGAATCCAAGCTGAGCGTGCTGCACACCATCCTGCAGCCGGAGATCTATCCCGACCTGTACAAGGACTTCGCGCACGTCGTCCGCATCAACTACTACCCGCCGCGGGGCGACAACAAGGAAGGGTGGGACAACATCGACATCGTCGGTTGGATGGGCTACCCGATGCAGATCAAGGTGAACTTTCTCTGCCGGGATTCCATTCTTGCCGCACCAATCGTGTTGGATCTCGCGCTCTTCATGGACTTCGCCCACCGCGCCGGCATGAAGGGGATCCAGGAATGGCTCAGCTTTTACTTCAAGAGTCCGATGGCGGCGCCCGGGCTCCAGGCGGAGCACGACTTGTTTATTCAGCAGACGAAGCTGAAGAATACGCTGCGGCACTTGATGGGCGAGGAGCAGATCACGCATCTCGGGCTCGAGTACTACCCGTGATGCGCGGCCGCGTCGCCGTCGCGCTCGCATGCCTCGGTGCCATCGGGCCACTCGCGGCGTGCGGCCCGACGCCGGCCAATCCCGCCGACTACCGCGGTGCCTCCGAGCACTACGCGTTTCGCGTCTCGTTCGACCCCATGCCACCGTCGGCGCGGGAAAGGGTCCGCTACCGGATTCTCGTGCACGACGTGAAGACGGATGCGCCGATCTCAAACGGCGAAGGACAGCTCTATGCGACGAGCAAGGATCGCCTCAGCACATACGATGGGCTCGAGGCGGGCAAGGAAGTCGGCACGTACTACGCGAACATGAAGTTCATGACGGCGGGAGACTGGGCGATCGCGATCCGTTTTCGTCGCGACTCCACCCAGCCGCTGGAGAAGATCGATTGGACGCAGGAAGTGCGCGGTGAGCGCGCGACACCGGTGCCCCAATAGAATGCGACACTACTACCGCACGCACATCACGCCGGCCGACGCCGTGGCCGCCGCCGACGAGTTCTTCACCTCGCTCGGCTTGGCGGCGACGGCGAAAAAGGATCGGAGCCGCACGTACGCGGGCTCGCTCGGCACCCTCACGCTCTCGGCGCGGCCGGAGGGCGGGCACTACACGTTCATTGAGGCCGAGACCGACCAGGTCGGCGAGAGCAGGCTCGACCGTAACGTCAAGCGCTTTTTCGTCCGCGTTCACAAGACGGCCGATCCCACGCATCGGCTGAGCGCCGCGTACTGATGGCGTCGCGCGCGTCGAGCGGATCGAAAGCGAAGCGCGCGGCCGCGCCACACGAGCCGAACCGGTCGCGCCCAGGCGACGCACAGGTCATGGCACGACCGTCGGACGCGCTCGACATCGAGCAAAAACTGCAGCTCTACTACTACATGCGGTTGACGCGCGCGCTCGAGGAGCGACTGGTCAATCTCTATCGGCAGACGAAGGTGATCGGTGGGCTCTTCCGCTCGCTGGGGCAGGAAGCGGACGCCGTCGGAAGCGCGTTCGCGCTCGACCGGTCGAAGGGCGATTTTTTGTCGCCGCTGATTCGCAACCTGGGATCGATGCTCGTGCAGGGCGCGCGGCCACTCGAGATCATCCGGCAATACATGGCAAAGGCCGACTCGCCGACGCGCGGCCGCGAGCTCAACATCCATTTCGGCGATCTCGAGCGTGGCTTCATCGGACAGATTTCGCACCTGGGCGACATGGTGCCGGTGATGGCGGGCGTCACGCTCTCGTTCAAGCTGCGCGGCGAATCGCGCGTCGGGCTGGTGTACGTCGGCGACGGCGCGACGAGCACCGGTGCGTTTCATGAAGGCATCAACTTTGCCGCCGTGCAGAAGTGTCCGCTCGTCGTCGTCGTCGAGAACAACGGCTACGCGTACTCGACGCCGCTGTCGAAGCAGACCGCGGCGCGCGAGCTCAAGGACAAGGCACTCGCCTATGGCATCCCTGGCATCCGCGCGGACGGCAACGACGTGCTCGCGACGTATGACGTGACGAAAGAGGCGGTCGACCGCGCGCGGCGCGGTGAGGGCGTGACGCTGATCGAGCTGATGACGTATCGGCGCAAGGGGCACGCCGAGCACGACAACCAGTCGTACGTGCCCGAGGGCGAGATCGAGCGCTGGTTGCGCGAGAACGATCCGCTCGACCGCTACACGGCGCAACTCTCGGCGACCGACGGCGTGCACCCCGACGCGCTCCGGGCAATCGACGAGCGCGTGCAGCAGGAGATCGACGCGGCGACCGACTTGGCCGAGCAAAGCGCGATGCCCGAGCCCACCGATGCGCTCACGGGCATCTACGCCGATCCGCCGGTGGCCGATCCGCTGTGGTACCGGGAGAGCGGCGCCGCGGTCACCGAGCACGAGCGTCCCGCGGGGTGGGGCGTGTACGAGAAGGCCAATGGCTGAAGTCACGTATCTCGAAGCGATCCGCGAGGCGCTATTCGAGGAGATGGAGCGCGATCCAAACGTTTTCGTGATGGGTGAGGACATTGGCGCGTACGGCGGCGCGTTCAAGGTCACCGAGGGCCTGATGGAGAAGTTCGGCGAGCGGCGCGTGATCGATACGCCGATCTCCGAAGCGGGCTTCGTTGGTGCGGCGGCGGGCGCAGCGCACATGGGGATGCGCCCGGTGGTGGAGATGCAGTTCATCGACTTCATCTCGTGCGCCTACGACATGCTCACGAACTACGTCGCAACGTCTCGCTATCGCGCCTTCCTGCCATGCCCGATGGTGGTGCGGGGGCCGAGCGGCGGCTACGTGCGCGGAGGTCCGTTCCATTCGCAGAATCCCGAAGCGGCGTTCTTGCACACGCCGGGATTGAAAATTGTCTATCCGGCGACGGCGAGCGACGCGAAGGGATTGCTGAAGTCCGCGATCCGCGACGAGGATCCGGTGCTGTATTTCGAGCACAAGTATCTCTATCGTCGCATCAAGGAGGAGATGCCGGCCGGCGATCACGTGGTCCCGATCGGCAAGGCGCGCACGGCGCGGGCCGGGACGGATCTCTCGATCATCACCTACGCGGCGACGGTGTGGAAGTCGCTCGAGGCGGCCGAGCAGCTCGAAAAGGAGCACGGCATCTCGGTCGAGGTGATCGACCTGCGCTCGCTGCTGCCGATGGACGACGAGGCGATTTACGAGACGGTGAAGAAGACGAATCGCGTGCTGATCGTACACGAAGACACGCGGACGGGCGGCGTGGCGGGCGAGATCACGGCGCGTATCAACGAGCACGCCTTCGAGTGGCTTGACGCGCCAATCTTGCGAGTGACGGCCGCCGACGTGCCGCTGCCGTATTCGCCGCCGCTCGAGGACTACGTGTTGCCGCAGGTGCCCGACATCGTCGCGGTGGCGCGCAAGCTCGTCGCGTACTAGGAACGAGGATTGAGGATCGAGGATCGAGGGGACAACTCTCCGCCCGCCGAGTCGGGGGCGCGGACTGGGCGCAATGTTGCGTTGGGGTGCTTGTTCGCCTTTCCAGGATTTTTCGGTGGCGGGATGGTCGCAGTGCTGGTGGCGAAGTTCGTCGGGTCAATGCAGCGTTGCAAACCGCCGGAGGGATTTCCGGCGTGCGGCACGTTCGAGTACTTGATCCCGGGCGCGATCATCGGCGCGGTGGTGTTGCCGAGTTTGGTGCTTTGGCGCGCGATGGGACGGGCGGAGGAGAGCGAGAAATGAACGACTTTCAGACCGAGGACTGATCGGTGGCACGCATAGACGTCATCATGCCGCAGATGGGCGAATCGATCGCCGAAGGCACGGTATCGCGCTGGCTCAAGAAAGTAGGCGACACCGTGAAGCGCGACGAACCCATGTTCGAGATCTCGACCGACAAGGTGGACGCGGAGATTCCCGCGCCCGCGGCGGGCACGCTCGCCGAGATTTTGGTGCAGGAGGGCCAGACGGTCGCCGTGCAGACGATCGTCGCCCGTCTCGAGACGGAGGCAGGGGCGATGGCCGTCGCGCCGGCAGCCGCGACGCCCGCGCCGGCCGCGGCGGCCGCAGCCGGCGAAACGAAAAGCGCCGCACCGGCTGGGGGCCCTCCCCCCAGCGGCAAAGCTACGACGAGCTCGTCCGGATCCCTGATTCCTTCGAGCGCGCCCGCAACCACGCCACCGCCATCGGGCAACGGCAACTCGCTCGAGGAGCGTCTCCGCACCAGATCATCGCCGCTGGTCCGGAAGATTGCCGCCGAGCATGGGATCGACCTTTCGGGACAGACCGGATCGGGGATTGCCGGCCGCGTCACGAAAAAAGACATCATGTCGCTCGTCGAGTCGGGCGGGGCGCCGAGCGCTGTGCCCGCGCGCGGCACGGCACCTCCCTCGATGCATGCGCCCTCAGGCGCCGGTCATCAGGGGCCCATGCCCGAGCCGTGGCCCGGCGACGTCGTCGAGCCGATGTCCGTCATGCGCGCGCGGATCGCCGAGCACATGCTCGGCTCGCGCCGTACGTCGGCGCACGTCACGTCGTTCATGGAGATCGACTTCACGCGCGTCGCGCGCATCCGCGCCAAGCACCGCGCGCAATTCGAGGCGGCCAGCGGCCAGAAGCTGACCTACATGCCGTTCATCATCAAGGCGGTCGTCGATGGGCTGAAGGCGTACCCGGTGATGAACAGCTCGGTTGCTGGCACCAACGTCATCTACCGCAAGCAGTTCAACATCGGCGTCGCGGTCGCGCTCGACTGGGGGCTGATCGTTCCGGTGATCAAGAACGCCGACCGACTCTCGATGACCGGAATCACCGTCGCGCTGAACGATCTGGCCAGCCGAGCACGCGTGAAGAAGCTCAATCCGACCGAGGTGCAGGACGGCACCTTTACGATCACCAACCCGGGCGTATTCGGCTCGCTGATGGGCACGCCGATCATCAGCCAGCCGCAGGTAGCGATCTTGGGAGTGGGGACGATCGAGAAGCGGCCGAAGGTGGTCGCCGGCGCCGATGGAGAGGACACGATCGCCATCCGCACCGCGGCATATTTTTCCATCTCGTTCGACCATCGGATCATCGACGGCGCCATCGCCGACCAGTTCCTGGCGCACGTCAAGAAAACGATCGAGACGTTTTCCGAGGCGGGAGTCTGACCGTGTCGCGCGCGCTCACCTTCCAGCGGAACATCGTGCCGCTCGCCGATCGCAAGCGGTATCTCGAGCGCCTGACCACGCGCCGAGACTACTTTCGCGGCGCGGCGTGCCGCTTTTGGACGTTCGAAGAGACGGACCTTACCGGCGCCTTTCTCGAGTTCATCGAGTCAGATAGCGAGCAGTCGCTCGCTGCCGCCATCGCCTCGGCGCCCGACCAGTACGTGGACGGCGCGCGCATCTACCGTGAAGTGGAGCTGGACTGACATGCCCGTTCGAAGGATCGAGATCGCCGGCGCGCGCTGGGAGGTACAGCCGTCGGGCCGCGTGACGCAGTACGACCGCGATGAGTTTGCGCTCGTCTTTCAGCGCGGCGAAGGGTCCGCCCGCGAGTCGCGTGTGGTCCGCTACTCGCCGCACGGGGCGCGCTGGCGTGAGCAGTCGCTCGCCGAGATGAACGACGACGAGCTGCGCCGGATGTTCGAGATGTCGCAGCCGAGCTTCACCTCGCCGGAAGCCGGCTACCAGACGTGACCGCACCCGTTACGGGCGCGGAGCGGTTCGTCGACCTGCACTCGCACAGCACGGCGTCCGACGGCTCGCAGCTGCCCGGCGACGTCGTGCGCTACGCGCATCGCGCCGGACTCTCGGCGATCGCGCTCACCGATCACGACACGCTCGACGGCGTCGCCGAGGCGCGTCGCGTGGGCCACGATCTCGGCGTGCGCGTGATCGCCGGCGTCGAGCTGAGCGCGCACGATGACGAGCTCGAGGTGCACGTGCTCGGCCTGCACCTTTCCGACACCGACGAGATCGAGCGGGCGCTGACGGTGTTTCGCACCGGCCGGCGCGCGCGCGCCGAGCGCATCGTGCAGCAGCTCAACGCGATCGGTGTACCGCTCACGCTCGACGCGGTGATGGAGCAGGCGAGAGATGCAGCAGTCGGCCGGCCGCATGTCGCGCGGGCGATGATCAACGAGGGGTGGGCGCGCGACTCGCGCGACGCGTTCGACCGATACCTGGGCTTTGGCAAGGCGGCGTACGTTCCGAAGGTGAAGCTCGAGCTGTGCGACGCGATCGCGCTCGTCCATCGCGCCGGTGGACTCGCGATCATGGCGCATCCCGGTTCGGCGGCGTCGCGCGCCGCGGTCGAGCGGATCGCCGCGATCGGGATGGACGGCATCGAGGCGAAGCACCCGAGCCATGGCGCCGAGGATGTCGCGCGCATTCTGGCGCTCGTGGACCACTATCATCTGGTGCCGAGCGGGGGCTCCGATTGGCATGGTGCGGAAAGTGGCACACGGATGCTCGGCAACCAACGTGTTCCGATGGCGTGGCTCGATCGACAAGACGCGCGCGTCCGCGAGCGCGCCGAACGGGAGAAAGTCGCATGAGTGGAACCGAGTTGATCGCCGTCGGTGACATCGCTCCCGACTTTGTCGCGGCCACGAGCGAAGGGAACACCGTCGCGCTCGCCGAGCTGCTCCAGCGCGGGCATGTCATGCTCGTGTTCTATCCGGGAAACAATACCCCTGGCTGAAACAAGCAACTCTCCGCCGTGCGCGATGAGATGACAACGCTTCGAGACGCCAACGTGCAGCCCTTCGGCGTGAATCCCGCCGGGGTGGCGAGCCACGCCGCGTACGCAATGAAAATGCGGTTCGACTTCCCGCTGATCGCCGACCACGGCCGGGCGATCGCTCGTCTTTATGGCGCGCTCAAGTTTGACTTGCTGGGCATCCAGCGCAGCGTCGTCGGCATCCATCGCGACGGCACCGTGGCCTACGCCGTGCGCGGCGCGCCTCCGCCGGCAGAAGTTGCCGCCGCCCTCGCGCGGGCGCGCTAGCATGGAGCTGGCCGGCCGCGTCGCGCTCGTCACCGGCGCCGGCCGGCGCGTCGGCCGCGCGATCGCCGTCGCCCTCGGCGCGCGCGGCCTGCACGTCGCGCTGCACCACCACGCGTCGCCGGACGGTGTCGCCGAGGCGGCCGCGGCGATCGAGCGCGCCGGCGGTCAGGCGAGGGCGTTCCAGGCGGACCT
>JBDUCS010000130.1:0-10049 GCA_040003335.1 Gemmatimonadaceae bacterium
CGGCTCGACGGGGATCGGCCGCGGGATCGCGATCCCGCACTGCCGCTCACTCGTCGTGAGCAAACTGCGCGTCGCCTTCGGACGGAAGTCGGATGGACTCGACTTCAAGGCGATCGACGAGAAGCCGGTGCACTTCTGCTTCCTGATCGTCGCCCCACCGCTCGAAGTCTCCAATCAGTACTTGCCGGTGCTCGGCAAGATCGCGCAGTTCAGTAAGGAGCCCGACGTGCCGCAGCGAATGCTGCAGCTCAAGGCGCCAGCGGAGTTCTTGGCGCTCTTGGAGGAGAAAGGGGTTTGAGGCTGCACCCCGACGTCGAGCTGTTGCTGGAGATCCAGGACCTGTTGGCGTTCCGCAGGACGATGGAATCGACGGATCCGCGCGAACGCGATCCGATCGATGATGCGGCCGCATTCGCCGCCAAGATCGCCACGCGCACCGCCCGGCTCACGCCGCGCACGCGCGCGACCTATGACCGACTAGCGAGCCGCCTCGAGCAGATCATCGTGCCGGTGGTAAATGGCGTATGCAACGCCTGCCGGATCCGCGTGCCGACCGAAACGATCACTGCCGTCGAAGTGCGTGCCTGTCCCAGCTGCGGCCGGTTTCTGTACTCGACCGATTGACGGTCGCGGCACGTCTACTCAGCCGGTGACCGGCGAAGCGAATCGGTCGATCACGGAATCGGCGACCCCCCACTGATGCAGCAGCGCGCCCAAGCCGGGTTGGGCGTCGACGCTCCCCGGGGCTCGGGCCGGCGTGCGGCTGAAGCGCGGTGCCGGTGTGGGCTGGACCACGTCATCGACCGTGATGAAGGTTGCGCGCTCCACGTTGTGCGGATGCAGCGGTGCTTCATCCCAATCCAGCACCGGCGAACAGCACGCGTCGCTCCCTTCGAGGAGGGCGCACCAGTCGTCGCGCGAACGCGTTCGAAAAATCTCGGCGAGGCGCAGCTTCAGCGTGGGCCAGTGCGCGGCGTCCATTTGCGCATCGAACGCCGGATCGGCCTCGATGCCGCAATGCTCGCGAAGGAGCGCGTAGAACTGGGGCTCGATCGCTCCCACCGCCAGGTACTTTCCGTCGGCGCAGGCGTACGTGGCGTAGAAGGGCGCGCCGCCATCGAGCAGGTTCTCGCCGCGCTGGTTGCTCCAGTGACCGGCCGACTTGAGCCCGTACATCATCGCCGACAGGAGCGCGGCGCCGTCGCTCATCGCCGCATCGACCACCTGACCCAGCCCCGAGCGCCGCGCCTCATACAGCGCGCTGAGAACACCGAAGGCTAGAAACATCGCGCCGCCACCGAAGTCGCCGACATAATTGAGCGGCGGCACGGGCGCGTCGCCGGCGCGCCCGATTGCGTGGAGCGCACCGCTGAGAGCGATGTAGTTGATGTCGTGGCCGGCGGCGTGAGCGAGCGGTCCCGCTTGCCCCCACCCCGTCATGCGCCCATACACGAGGCGCGGGTTCCGGGCGTGGCACTCGATGGGCCCTAGGCCGAGCCGCTCCATCACGCCGGGGCGATACCCTTCGATCAGCACATCGGATCGCTCGACGATCGCCAGCAGCGCCGCGACCGCGCCCGCCGCACGCAGATCGAGCGTGGCTATCGTGCGTCCCCGCGCCAGAACATCGTGCGGGCCCGGTACGCTACCCGGACGCGCGATGCGAATGACATCCGCGCCCATGTCCGCAAACATCATCGCGCAAAATGGAGCGGGCCCGATGCCCAACATCTCGATGACGCGAAGTCCCGCAAGCGGGCCGGCCAATCGCCTATCTCCTGCCGGCGCCGGCGATCGTCACTCCCACTCGATCGTCGCCGGCGGCTTTGAGCTCACGTCATAGACGACGCGATTGATGCCGCGCACCTCGTTGATGATTCGCGTCGAGATGCGGCCAAGCGGCTCGTGCGGGAATGGGTACCAATCGGCCGTCATGCCGTCCGTGCTCGTCACGGCGCGCAGCGCGCAGACGTTCTCGTAGGTGCGAAAGTCGCCCATCACGCCGACGCTGCGTACGGGCAGGAGCACGGCGAACGCTTGCCAGATCTCATCGTAGAGATTCGCCGCGCGAATTTCCTCGAGGTAGATGGCGTCGGCCTGGCGTAGCACGTCGAGCTTCTCCCGCGTCACGTCGCTCAGGATACGAATGGCCAGCCCCGGCCCGGGAAACGGGTGCCGGCCGACCATCTCCTCCGGCAGGCCGAGCTCGCGTCCGACGTTGCGCACCTCGTCCTTGAACAACTCGCGGAGCGGCTCGATCAGCTGAAAGAGCATCCCCGGCTTGAGCCCGCCTACGTTGTGATGCGTCTTGATCGTCACCGATGGTCCGCCACTCGGCGACGACGACTCGATCACATCCGGGTAGAGCGTGCCCTGCACCAGGAACTTCGCGCCTTCGCTCACCGTCGCCGCGGTCTCCTCGAACACGTCGATGAACGTGTGGCCGATGCGCCGCCGTTTCTCCTCGGGATCCTCAATGCCGGCGAGCGCGCGGAGAAACTGCGCTTCGGCGTCCACCGTCACGAGCTTGATGCCGAGGTGCGCGCGGAAAGTGCGTTCCACCTGCTCGCGCTCGTGAAGCCGCAGCAAGCCTGTGTCCACGAAGATGCACGTGAGCTGATCGCCGATCGCGCGGTGGACCAGGGCCGCGGCGACGGCGGAGTCGACGCCTCCTGAAAGTCCGCAGATCACGCGCGCGCCGCCGACGCGCTCTCGGATGCGCGCGATCTCTTCCGCGACGAACGCGCCCGGCGTCCACGCGGGCTCGGCGTGGCAAACGCCGAAGAGGAAGTTCGCGATCATCTCGCTGCCGCGCGCGCTGTGGTGCACTTCAGGATGGAACTGCACGCCGAAGATCGGACGCTCGAGGTGTCGGAAAGCCGCGACGTGCGAGTTCATGCTATGCGCGGTCACCTCGTAGTTTGGCGGCGGCGTCTTCACCTGATCGCCGTGGCTCATCCAGACGGGTGTCGTCTCGCCCGAGACGAAACCGGAGAACAAACCCTCCGGCAGATCGACGATCACGTCGGCGCGGCCGTACTCGCGACGGTGCGCGTTCGTGATCTCCCCGCCCTCGAGCTGCGCGATCAGATTCATGCCGTAACAGATGCCGAGCACGGGCGCTATCTCGAAGATCCCGGCGGGCGCGGTCGGTGCGCCAACGTCGTAGACCGAGCTCGGTCCGCCGCTGAGAATGATGCCCGTCGGCTTCCACTCCGTGATCCACGCCAGGTCGCGCGTCGGCGGATGGATCTCCGAGTACACGCGCGCTTCGCGCACGCGCCGCGCGATCAACTGTGTGAACTGCGAGCCGTAGTCGAGAATCAGGATGCGGCTCGTCCCTTTCAGCATCGCCACTCCGGCCCCTCGAGCCGAATCGTCTCGAGGTGCAGCGTGTCGAGATCGAGGATCGCCGCCGACGGAACACCGTAGAGCCAGCCGCACGCCTCGCCCGGATTGATGATCAGCGTCGACCCATGCTGCGATTGCTCGGGCGTGTGCGAGTGTCCCGTGATGACGACCGCGTGCCCGTCGAGCGAGCGCGGCTGCACCTCGCCGATGTCGTGGACGAGGAGGATGCGTGCCCCCGACACTTCGACGCTGTGCGGTGACTCGTAGAGCTCCATCCCCACCGCTTTCGTCGCCTCCGCCTTGAGCCCTTCCCGGTCGCCGTCGTTGCGGCCGAAGACACCGGCGAGCGGCACCTGCGCATCGCGAAACGGGCGCAGGGCGAACGGTGCGCAGAAATCACCGGCGTGCAGCACAAGGTCAATCCCCACCTCGTTGAACCGCTTCATCAGCTCGGCGATTGCCGGCAGCCGGTCGTGCGAGTCCGCGATGATCCCGACGCGCATCAGCTGCTCCTCCAGACGGGCGTGGTTGGCTCGTGCCGCACGAGGTCGTCGTAGGTCTCGCGTTCGGTGATGATGGCGAAGCGATCGCCGTCCACCAGCACCTCGGGCACGCGCGGACGCGAGTTGTAGGTCGACGCCATTACGATGCCGTACGCGCCGGCGGAATGCACGACGAGCAGCGCGCCGGGGTCGACCGACGCCATCGTGCGGTCGAGCGCGAAAAAGTCACCACTCTCGCAGACGGGGCCGACGATGTCGAAGACGCCCGACGCGCCGCTCGGGCCAGAGACCTCGATGCGATGGAACGCGTTGTAGTGCGACGGCCGCAACAGCTCCGTCATTCCGGCGTCGACGATCACGTACTCGTGGCCACCGCTGCTCTTTCGGTAGAGCACGCGCGTGACGAGCGCGCCGGCGTTGCCGATGAGAAAACGGCCGGGCTCGACGATTAACGTCAATCCGCTCTCGGCCACCGCGGGAACGATCGCCCGCGCGAACGCGTCGACGTCCATCGGAAGCTCGTCGTCGTACGTGACGGCGAGCCCGCCGCCGAGGTCGAGATACCGAATGTCCTGCGCGCCGTCGGCGCGCAGCTCGAGGTAGAGCGCGAGCAGGCGCTGCATCCCCTGCTGGTATGGATCGAGCCGCGACACCTGCGATCCGATGTGCATGTCGAGCCCGGCGAGCCGCACGCTCGGCAACGACAGCGCAAGGCGGGCGACGGCACGCGCCTCCTCGAATGGAATGCCGAACTTGTTGCCGCGCTCGCCCGTGCGGGTGTAGTGATGCGGCGTGTCGACCACGACCTCCGGGTTCACGCGCAGAGCGACGGGCGCGATCACGCCGAGCTGGCTCGCGACACGCGCGAGGAGCCGCAGCTCGGCGCCCGACTCGACGTTGACGAGCAATACCTCGGCCGCCAACGCCTCGCGCAACTCCCGCTCCGTCTTGCCGACGCCGCTGAAGACGATGTCCGCCCCGGCGAAGCCGGCACGCGTCGCGCGAAAGAGCTCGCCGCCCGAGACGATGTCGACGCCGGCGCCGAGTCCGCGAAGCAGCGCGAGAAGCGAATGGCTCGAGTTCGCCTTGGCGCTGTAGTGCACGCGATGCGGAACCGGCGCCAGCGCCCGCGTAAGCCGCGCGTACTGCTCGCGAATGAGCGACGCGCTGTAGGCGTAGACGGGGGTGCCCGCCGCCGTCGCGATTGCGTCGACCGGCACGGCATCACAGCGCACACTGTCGGCGGCGCGCGACCATCCCGCCGCTGCGGGCGACGAGACCGGCGCGGCTAGTACGCCTTCGCCCACAGCGCCTCGGCCGTCGCGGCCTGCCCGCACATGAGGCAGGTCGCCGGCGCGTCGGCCGATCGGAACTCCTCATCGGGAAGAACGCGGATGGTGGCCTTTGTCTCCTCTTTGATCTGCGCCTCGCACGCGCCGCCTCCGCACCACCCGGCGTAGACGAACGCCCCGTCGGCGGCCATGACTTCCTTGAACCTGTCGTACGTGATGGCGCCGCGCAGGGAGTGCTGCTCGCGCCGGGCGCGCGCGGCGGCGAGCATGTCGTCCTGGATCTGCGCGAGTAGCGACTCGACGACGTCTTCGATCGCATCGAGCGAGACCGTCTGCTTGGTGCCGGCGTCGCGCCGCACGATCACCGCTTGGTTGGCGTCGATGTCGCGCGGTCCGAGCTCCATGCGAATCGGCACGCCGCGCAGCTCCCACTCGTAGAACTTGGCGCCGGAGCGCATGTTGTCGCGCGCGTCGACGTGAACGCGCACCCGGTTCATGTCGCGGCGCTTCGGATCGCCCAGCGCGTCGCGCACTCGATAGGCCACCTCGAGGACGCGCGTCTTCTCGTCGTCCTTGCGCCAGATGGGAACGATCACCACTTCCGTCGGCGCGAGGCGTGGCGGCACCCGCAATCCCTTGTCATCGCCGTGCGTCATGACGAGCCCGCCAACCATCCGCGTCGAGACGCCCCAGCTGGTGTTCCAAGCGAACGCCGTGTCGCCGGTTTCCGTCTGAAACTTGAGATCGAACGCCTTGGCGAAGTTCTGCCCCAAGTTGTGCGACGTGCCGGCCTGCAGCGCCTTGTTGTCCTGCATCATCGCTTCGCACGAGAAGGTGCGTAACGCGCCGGCGAAGCGCTCGCTATCCGTCTTGAGCCCGGTGACCACGGGCATCGCCATGTGCTCTTCCATGAAGGTGCGATAGACGCCGAGCATGCGGCGCGCTTCTTCCTCCGCCTCGTCGTGCGTCGCGTGCGCGGTGTGCCCCTCCTGCCAGAGGAACTCCAACGTGCGCAGGAAGAGCCGCGTGCGCATCTCCCACCGCACGACGTTGGCCCACTGATTGATCAAGAGCGGAAGGTCGCGGTAGCTCTGCACCCACTTCGCGAACATCGCGTAGATGATCGTCTCCGACGTCGGACGAACGACGAGCGGTTCCTCGAGCAGCTTGCCGCCGCCATGCGTCACGACGGCCGTCTCCGGCGCGAATCCCTCGACGTGCTCCGCCTCCTTGCTCAGGAAGCTCTGCGGAATGAAAAGCGGGAAGTACGCGTTGCGGTGTCCCGTCGCCTTGAACATGTCGTCGAGCGCGCGCTGCATGCGCTCCCAGATGCCGTAGCCGTCGGGGCGGATGACCATGCAGCCGCGCACCGGCGAGTAGTCGGCCAGCTCGGCGCGCAGCACGACTTCGTTGTACCAGGCGCTGAAGTCGGCGTCCCGGGTCGTCAGCTTCTTATCGTCAGCCATGGGCTCGGTGATCGGTGATCGGTGTTCGGTGCTCGGGCGTGCGACACCGCCCGTTCATTCTCTCGCGGACCCCAATTCCCGCATCAATCCGTCGTGCGACACGGCGCGTTCGCTCCCGTCGGTCATCGACTTGATGGTGAGCTCGCTCGCCGACAGCACGATCACCGCGCTTCGTGCGCCGACCGTCGACGCCGTTTTCAGTTGGCGGCCGAGGGCCTGCGGCCGCAGTGCGTATTCGGCACTGCGCCCAAGCCGGCGCAGATCGCCCGCGACGCGGATGACGTGGGCCAGCTGCGCATCGTCCGCGCCCGCGACCCAGTAGTCGAGCGGCTCGGCGCCGGTGCGCATCAGGCCACGCACCTTGAGCAGCTCGCCGAGCACCACATCGCCCATCCCGAATCCGAGCGCCGGCATGTCGACGCCGCCTAACGAGTGGAGCAGGGTGTCGTACCGCCCGCCGCCACAGATCGCCCGCAGCTCGCCCTTGGCGTCGAACAGCTCGAACACGATGCCCGTGTAGTACGCCAGGCCGCGCACGATCGACAGGTCGAACGTCACCCACTCGCCAACGCCGAGCGCGTGCAGGAACTCGAAGTAGCGATCGAGCCTCGTGAAATCGTCGCGCAAGTCGGCGACGTCGCCATACGCGTCGCGCAGCTCCGCCAACGTGGTCGGCTTCAGCACCTCGAGAATGCGACGCGCCGAGACGTCGTCGAAGCCGATGTCCGCGAGCTTCTTCTCCAGCACCGGGCGCGGCTCTCGCTCCAACTTGTCGACGACGGCGTACACGGCCGGCATCCGATCGTCGTCCACGCCGACCATCTTGAGCAGCCCCTGCAGCAGCCGCCGGTCGCTCACGCGCGCCCGCACGTCCTCGTGCGTGAGCCCGAACGCGCGCATGATCTCGATCGCCGCCGCCAACAGCTCGGCGTCGGCCGTCACGTCCGGTTCGCCCACGATGTCCATGTTGAGCTGAAAGTGCTCCTTCAACCGCCCGCGCTGCTGCCGCTCGTAGCGGAAGAGCTGGGGCACGGAGAACCACCGCACCGGCTTGCGCAGCGCGTTGGCCCGCGACGCGACCATGCGCGCCAGCGTCGGCGTCATCTCCGGCCTGAGCGCGACGTCGCGGCCGCCCCTGTCCGTAAAGTTATAGAGCTGTCCGACGATCTCGGCGCCGCTCTTCTTCGTGTAGAGATCCAGCGGCTCGAGCGGTGGCCCGTCGTACTCGACGAACGCGAAGCGCCGCGCCACGTCGCGCCACGTCGCCTGGATGTACGCGCGCTCGGCGAACTCCGCGGGAAAGAAGTCGCGAAAACCCGGTAACGCGGTGGCTGGCATCTACAGAATCTATTCCGCCAATGGATCGATCTGCAACCGCGCCATCGCGTCGCCCACCGTGTGGAACGAGCCGGTGACGAGCGTCGTCGCGGCGTCGCTCGTCGCCATGTCGAGAGCGCGCGCGAAGTCCGGCTCGGCGCGCGATGGCCAACCGCTCGCGTGCGCCGCCGCGACGGCTTCGTCGAGCGACCACCGGCGCTCGGCCGGTGCGCTCGGCGCGATCGTCAGTACGAACTCGTCGACGCGCGGCGCAAGATGGGCCATCATCGAGCGCCAGTCCTTGTCGTCGAGCACGGCGAACAGCGCCCGGATGGGACGAGGCGGACGCACGCGACCGATCAGATCGGCGAGCACCCGCGCGCTATCGGGATTGTGGGCGACGTCGAACAGGTACTGCCCTCGCCGCTCGAAGCGGCCGGGCACGCGCACCGCGGCGAGGTTCGTATCCGCGGCCTGCGACGCGGCCGCATACGCGCCGCCCGCCTGCTCGAGCATCGTCAGCGCCACGGCCGTGTTGCTCGCCTGGAAATCGCCGAGCAGCGGCGTCGTCAGCCAACGCGTGGCGCGCGGCTCATGCATCGTGAAGCTGGTGCCGTGCGGCCCCACCAGCACATCGCTCACCGGCCGCTCGTCGTCGACCACGCACACTGTGCTCGCCCCGGCAGCGCGGGCGAGCGCCGCCATCTGCGCGCGGACTGCCGGCGCGCGATCGCTGATCACCGCCGCAACGCCCGCCTTGAAGATCCCCGACTTCTCCCGCGCGATTGACTCGAGCGTGTTGCCCAAATACTCGGTATGCTCGAGCCCGATCGAGGTCACGGCGGCCACCATCGGAGTAATGAGATTCGTCGCGTCGAGCCGGCCGCCCAGCCCCACCTCGATCACCGCGACGTCGAGCGCGGATCGCGCGAACCAGTCGAACGCCAGGCACGTCGTCGCCTCGAAGAAGGTCGCTCCCGTACGCTCGATCTCGGGTGTCCATCGCGCGATCCAGTCGACGACGGCATCCTCGGGAATCGGCGCGCCGTTCACGACGATGCGCTCGCGAAAATCCACGAGATGCGGCGACGTATACCGGCCCACGCGCATGCCTTCCGCGCGGAGCAGCGCGTCAAGCGTGTGCGTCGTGCTTCCCTTCCCGTTTGTGCCGCCGATGTGGAACGACGGGAAGCGCTCGTGCGGGTCGCCCAACGAGTGAAGCAGCGCGCGCGTGGTGTCGAGGCCGAACTTCCATCCGCCCGTCGTGCGGGCGAAGAGCGCGGCGAGCGCGGCGGCGTACCTCGTCAGGGCGATGCCCACCCCGTGGTGGCCGGCTGGCCGCTCATGTGCCGCAGCAGTTGGTCCACCGTGCGCTTTAGTTCCTTGCGGTGCGTCACCGAGTCGAGCATGCCGTGATCGAGCAGGAAGTCGGCGGTCTGGAACCCCTCCGGGAGGTCCTGGCCGATCGTCTGCTTGATCACCCGCGGGCCGGCGAAGCCGATCACCGCCCCCGGCTCGGCGAGGTTCGCGTCGCCGAGCATGGCAAAGCTCGCGCTCACGCCGCCCGTGGTCGGGTTGGTGAGAATCGAGATGTACGGAATCCGGCGCTCGGCGAGCTGCGACAAGACGGCCGCCGTCTTCGCCATCTGCATCAGCGAGAGCACCCCCTCCTGCATCCGGGCGCCGCCCGACGCGGCGACGAGCACGAGCGGGTACTTGCGCTCGAGGGAGCGCTGGCCGAGGCGCGCAATCTTCTCGCCGACCACCGAGCCCATCGAGCCGCCCATGAAGGCAAAATCCATCACGCCCACATTGATCGGCATTCCGGCGAGCGCGCCGGTGACGGTGAGAATCGCGTCGTAGTCCCCGGCTTTGTCGATCGCCTTGGCGAGCCGCGCCGGATATTCGGGGAAGCCCAGCGGGTCGATCGACTTCACATCGACGTCGAGCTCCTCGTACAGACCGTCATCGAGCAGGAGATTGACGTAGTCGATGGCACGGATGCGGCGATGGTAGTCGCAACTGGGACAGACGTTGAGATTGCGGATGAACTTCTCCCGCAGATCCGTGTGTCCGCACGCCTCGCATTTCTCCCACGCGTCGGGCGGAATCTCCAGCCG
>JBDUCS010000131.1:0-9984 GCA_040003335.1 Gemmatimonadaceae bacterium
TCACGTACGGCGCGTTCGCGGCGCTGGTGATCTTCCAGCCGGAGCTTCGCGCCGCACTCGCCCACCTCGGCCAGTCGCGCGTGACGCGATTCTTTCGCCGCATGGAAGTGAGCGAGGTGGCGGACGAGGTCGCGCAGGCCGTCGAGCGACTGAGCCGCTCCGGCATCGGCGCGATCATCGCGCTCGAGCGCGAGATCGCGCTCGGCGATTACGTGGCGAGCGGGAGCGAGATGCAGGCGAAGGTATCGGCCGATCTCCTGGCGACCATCTTCACGCCGTACTCGCCGCTGCACGACGGCGCCGTGATCATTCGCGGCGACACGATCGTCGGCGCCGGCTGCATCCTGCCGCTGTCGCAGTCGACGACGCTCTCCCGGTCGCTCGGGACACGGCATCGCGCGGCGCTCGGACTCTCCGAGGAGACGGACGCGCTCGTCATTGTCGTGTCCGAGGAGACGGCGCAGGTCTCCGTCGCGCAGGATGGACACCTGATCCCCAATCTGAGCGCACCGCAGGTCGGCGACATCATCGCGGGACGCACTCCGCGCAACACCGCGGAGCACCCGCTTCTCCCGCTACGCGCCTGAGCACGCCGCCACTCCGGATGCGCGCGCGGCAGCCGTTCGGCGTCGCGCTCGTCTCGGCCGTGGTGCTCGCGATTGTCTACGCGGCGACTGGCGCGCCGGACGTCACCTTCTGGGACGCCGGCGAGCTGATTGCCGCGATCCACTCGTTAGGCATTCCGCATCCGCCCGGGACGCCGCTGTTCATCGTCGCGGCGCGCGCGTGGAGCGACGCGCTCGGATTTCTCCCGCGCGCGCTAGCGACGAATCTTTTTTCCGCCGCGTGTAGCGCGTCGGCCTGCGGCGCGCTCGCGTGGCTCTTCGCGCGTGCGACACGGCGGCCGCTGGCGTCGATCGCCGCGGCGCTCTGCGCGGGCGCGACGTCGACGGTCTGGTCGAACGCGACCGAGACCGAGGTGTACGCCGCCTCCCTCGCGCTGGCGGCGGCGATGCTGGTCACCGGCTTCCGTGCCGGTGAGGAGCGCGACGTCCGGTGGCGGCTCCTCCTCGCCTTCCTGTTCGGCCTCGCCGTACCGCTGCATCTGTCGGCGCTCGTCGCGGCGCCGGCGGCGATCGTGCTCGCCTGCGAGGCCGCCGACCGCCGCGATCGCGATTGGCGCGGAGCGGCGGCGTTGGCTGCGGCCCTCGTGCTCTGCGTGGCGATTGGCGTGGACTCGCGCGCGCTGATCGGCGTGGCCGTCGTGGCGCTTGCGGCGTCCGCAACGGCGCTCGTCTCGCATCGCGAGCGGCGCGTCGAGCCAGCGGCGCTCGCCGCGCTCGCGCTGCTCGGCGTCTCCGCACTCGCGATCATGCGCGTGCGCGCGGCGCACGATCCCGTGGTGAACGAGGGAAACGCCGCGTCGTGGACCGCGATGTGGGATGTGGTGGCGCGGCGCCAGTACGCGGTGCAGGGACTGTGGCCGCGCCAGGCGCCGCTCTGGCTGCAGCTCGGCAACTGGTTCGAGTACGCCGACTGGCAGTTCGCGCTCGCGTTCGCGCCTGGTGCCGTGCCGACGGTCGCGCGCACGGTGATGACGCTCGTGTTCGGCGCGCTTGGCGCGGTGGGGAGCATCGCCCACCGGCGCGCCGATCGCCGGACGTGGAGCGCCTTCGTGCTCCTCGGAGTCTGCGCATCGGCTGGTCTCGTCGCCTATCTCAACCTGAAGGCAGGCCCGACGTACGGCTACGGCGTGCTGGCGGACGCAGCGCCCCGCGAGGCGCGAGACCGCGACTACTTCTTCGCGCTCGCGTTCTGGGTGTGGGGGGCCTGGGCGGGATTCGGCGCCGTGATGCTGATGCGCGCGCGGCGATTCGGCCGACCGATCGGTCTCTCGCTCGCGCTCGGGCCGATGGCGCTCAACTGGCATGCGATGAGCCGGCGGCGCGAGCCGGAGCGGAGCGGCGCGCGGGCCTTCGCCGAAGCACTATTGTGGAGCGTGCCGCCGGATGGCGTGCTGGTGACCGCGGGAGACAACGACTCCTTTCCGCTCTGGTACGCGCAAACCGTGCTGGGTTTCCGCCGCGATGTGTCGGTGGTCGTGGCGCCGCTGCTCGGCGCGGACTGGTATCGCGCGCAGCTCGAGCGCCGGCAGCAACTGCTCGATCGCTCGCACGTCACCCGGTGGGCGGGCGAGCGCGCGACGTTGGACGCGATCGCCCACCGCGCCGCGCTGCTCCACCGGCCGCTCGTCGTGTCGATCGCCGCCGGCGCCGACCTGCGCGCGGCGCTCGGCTCGCCGAGGATGCTCCGCGGCTTGGCGCTCGTTGCCGGGCCGGCGAGCGTCGACAGCGCTGCGGCGCGCGCCTTCGTCGAGCGATTCGGCGGACGCGCACCGTTGACCGGTACGACGCTCGCGGTCGAAGCGGTGGACCCGGCGCCCGGACAGATGTCAAAGCTCCTCCGATGTCCGGCACACGCCTTGGTCGGCGGCCCAAGTTCACTTGATTCGCTCTGTAACTCCCGATAGCTTTGCATCTTATGCTCTTTGACGACCTCACCTCGCGTCTCGCGGAAGTGAGGGAGCGGATCGATGCCGCGATTGCGCGCGGAGGTCACGGACAGCGCGTCACGATTGTGGCGGTGACCAAAACGCACGGTCCTGATGCCGTTCGCGCCGCGTGGGGTGCCGGCCTTCAGAATTGTGGGGAGAACCGCGCGCAGGAGGCGTTGCGCAAGATGGCCGAGGCGGCGGTGCCGGTGGTGTGGCATCTGATCGGGCATCTGCAGCGGAACAAGGTGCGGGTTCTCGACCATTTTGCGCTGCTGCATGCGCTCGACAGCACACGGCTCGCCGACGCGGTGAGCGATCACGGGTTGGCGCGCGGGCGCGCAGTCGATGCGTTGGTGCAGGTGAACGTGTCGGGCGAGGGCAGCAAGGGCGGCTACGCGCTCGCGGAGCTCCCGGCGGAAGGGGAGCGACTGGCGGCGCGTGCCGGAGTGCGGGTCACGGGCGTCATGACCATGGCGCCGCTCGACGCGGACGAGCGCGCGCTGCGGCAGGTCTTCACCGATGCCCGCCGCGCACGCGATATCCTCGTCGCCGCCGGTCATCCGGCGCACGAGCTGTCGATGGGAATGTCGAATGACTACGCGGTCGCGGTCGAGGAGGGCGCAACGATGGTGCGACTCGGCACGATCCTGTTTGGAGCGAGGGACACATGACGGATGAAAGTTTCCATCTCACCCCGGTCGAGGTCCGCCGCTGGGACTTCGGCCAGAAGTTCCGGGGCGCCGATCCCATCCAGGTCGAGAACTTCCGCAACCGCGTGGCAGAGGAGCTGGAGCGCCTGACGAAGGTGAACCAGGATCTCGAGTCGAAGGCCAGGGGATTTCACGAACAGCTGCGCGCGTTCCGCGAGCGCGACAAGGCGCTGAACGAGGCACTCGTCTCGGCGCAACAGCTCCGCACGGAGATCCGCGAGCAGGCCGATCGGGAAGGGCAGGTGCTGATGCGTGAGGCACGGGTCGAGGCTGACAAGTCGATCGATGAGGCGCGGGGCGAGGCGCGCACGGCCCTCGAGGCGGCGCGCACGGAGGCGCGCACGACGATCGAGGCCGCGCGTATCGATGCGCGGAAGCTCGTCGAGGAGGCGAGCGGGCAGCTACGCTCGCTGCAGACGGAAGTGCAGCAGCTCGAGAAGTCCCGCCGCACCTTCGCCGCGCAGCTACGCGCGCTGATCGAGCGCCAGCTCCACGAGCTCACCGCGATCGAGGGCGCCGGGGAGTTGCCGGCGGTGACGCAGAGTCCGCCGCGCGCTGCGCAGCCGGCGCGCTCGTCGACGCCGCCGACGGCCGGCACGCCCGCGCCCCTTCTAGCGAACGGCGCCGCCGGCTCGCCGCCGGCAATCCCGGCGCACACCACCACGCGCGCGACACCGGCCTCGGCCATTCCCAATCTCCCGATCCCGGACCTCGGCATCGAGCACGACGAGTCGCGCGCTCAGGGCAGCCCACTCAAGACGCCGGCCTGGCTTGAGTCCTTCTCGCCGGGCATCCCGGGCGAATGACGGTTGCTGCAGTGAACGCGCCGGACGCGCGAGCGTCGGCGCACACGGTGGAACGCGTCGGTGTCGCGCTGTCCGTCGTGCGGGAGCGCTGCGCCGAGCCGCCGAGCGTGGCGATCATCCTCGGCACGGGACTCGGTGGGCTCGCCCGCGAGATCGACGTGACGGCGACGATCGATTATGCCGACATACCCGGCTTTCCGCTCTCGACCGTCGAGTCGCACGCGGGCCGCCTATTGTACGGCACCCTCGGGGGAACGGCAGTCGTCGCGATGCAGGGGCGCTTTCACCGATACGAGGGCTACTCGCTGCAGCAGGTGACATTTCCTGTGCGCGTGTTGCGCGCGTTGGGCGCGGGCACACTCGTCGTGAGCAACGCCTGCGGCGGAATGAATCCACTCTGGAGCGCGGGCGAGCTGATGCTGATCGCCGACCACATCAACCTCATCGGCGACAATCCGCTCATCGGTCCGAACGATGACGCCTTGGGCCCGCGCTTTCCCGACATGTCCGAGCCGTACGATCCCGGCCTGCGCGACGTGGCGCGCGACGTCGCGGCCGGGCTCGGCATTGCGTTGCGCGAGGGCGTCTACGTCGCGGTCGCCGGCCCGAATCTCGAGACGCGCGCCGAGTACCGGATGCTGCGGGCGCTCGGTGCCGACGTTGTCGGCATGAGCACCGTGCCGGAAGTGATCGTCGCGAGGCACGGCGGCATGCGCGTGCTCGGCATCTCGATCATCACCGACATGTGCTTGCCCGACGCGCTCGAGCCGGCGAGCGTCGACCAGATCATCGCCACCGCGGGCCGGGCCGAGCCCCGGCTGACGTCCCTCGTGCGCGGCGTGCTCGAGCGGTTATGACCGTCGCCGACGAGAAGATGTTTCGTCCCTTGCCGCCCGAGCAGGCGGCCGACGCCCTCGAGCGTGAGGTGCTCGCGCAATGGTCGGCCGAGGGGATTCTGGCGCAGACAGACGCGGCACGCGCCGGGGCGCCCGAGTTCGTGTTCTTCGAGGGGCCGCCAACGGCGAACGGACGGCCCGGCATCCATCACGTCTTCTCGCGCACGCTGAAGGACCTCTTCTGCCGCCACCGCGTGATGTCGGGCTATCACGTCACGCGCAAAGCCGGCTGGGATACGCACGGTCTTCCCGTCGAGATCGAGGTCGAGAAGCAGCTCGCGCGTCGGATGCAGGACGAGCGCGGCATGTCCGACGAGTCGCTGAAGCGCATCACCGGCAAGCAGCTGATCGAAGAATTCGGCGTCGAGGAGTTCAACCAACTCTGCCGCGCCAGCGTCTTCACGTACAAAGATGTTTGGGAGCAGCTCTCCGAGCGGATCGGCTACTGGCTCGATTACAGCGATCCCTACGTCACGTACACGAACGAGTACATCGAGAGCGTGTGGTGGTCGCTGTCGCGGCTCCACGCAAAGCAGCTACTCTATCGCGGCCACAAGATTCTGCCGTACTGCGCGCGCTGCGGCACGGCGCTCTCGAGCCACGAGGTCGCGCAAGGCTACAAGGACGTCAAAGATCCGAGCATTTTTTTGGCGCTGGAGCTACTGCCCGAGCAGTCGGCAGTCGTCGATCGCCAGTCGCCGGAGTCATCGGCATCCCGCATCCGTTACCCGGCCCCAGGCACCAAGATCTTGGTCTGGACGACGACGCCGTGGACGCTCGTGTCCAACACGGCGCTGGCGGTGAATGCCGAGCTCATCTACCTCGAGCTCGTGCGGCGCAAGGACGGCGAGCGCGTGCTGCTCGCCGAGGCGCGCGCGCCGGCCGTGCTCGGCGATGATTTCACGGACCGCTGGGAGGTGGCCGGCCGCCACGAGGGCCGCTCCCTCACGGCGCTCCGCTACCGGCGTCCGCTCGACTGGGTCGAGTTCGGCGAGGGTGCGCACGAGATCATCATTGCCGAGTCGTTCGTCTCGAGCGAGGACGGCACCGGAGTCGTGCACATCTCGCCCGCGTTCGGCGCCGACGACTATGGGGCGGGGAAGCGGCACGGGCTGGCCTTTGTGCAGCCGGTAAATGGCCGCGGAGAATTCCCCGCGCCGATGCCGATCGTCGGCGGTCTGTTCGTGAAGCAGGCCGATGCGCCAATCATCGAGGCGCTCAGGAAGCGCGGCGTTCTGTGGAAGGCCGGCACGCTCGAGCATTCGTATCCGCATTGCTGGCGCTGCGGCACGCCGCTGCTCTATTACGCGCGCGACAGCTGGTTCGTGCGCACCACCGCGTACCGCGATGCCATGCTCGCGCGCAACGCGCGCGTCAACTGGAATCCGCCGGAGGTCGGCGCGGGCCGCTTCGGCGAATGGCTCGAGAACAACATCGATTGGGCGCTGTCGCGCGACCGCTATTGGGGCACGCCGCTCCCCGTCTGGGTCTGCGACCGCGACTCGTCGCACGTCGTCGCGATCGGCGGCTACGCGGAATTGGCGAGGCAGTGGGGCAAGCCGCTCCCGGCCGATTTCGATCCGCACAAGCCGTACATCGATCGCTACGAGTGGCCATGCGTGGCGTGCGCGGGTGTCGCCGGTCGCGAGCCGGGTGCGGACACTGCACTGGTGGCACGCGACAGCGGCCCGGGTACCATGCGCCGCGTGCCCGAGGTCATCGACGCGTGGTACGACTCGGGCTCGATGCCGTTCGCGCAGTGGCACTATCCGTTCGAGAACGCCGACGTCATCAACCGGCAGTATCCGGCGGATTTCATCGCCGAGGGGCTCGATCAGACGCGCGGGTGGTTTTACTCGATGCTGGCGATCGCGGCTGGGCTCGGTGACGCGCTCCCGCACAACGTGACCGCCGAGGGTACGGACGCGCTTGCCGCACCGTATCGCGCCGTCGTGGTGAACAACCTCGTGCTCGATGCCGACGGCGTGAAGATGAGCAAGCACCTGGGCAACACGGTGGACCCGTTCGATGTGACGGCCCGCTACGGCGCCGACGCCGTGCGGCTCTTTCTCATGGCGTCGAGCCAGGTGTGGCTGCCCCGCCGCTTCGACGAGAAGAAGATCGGCGAAGTGGCGGGGCGCTTCCTGCTCACGCTGAAGAACATCTACAGCGGCATGTTCGCCGAGTACGCGAACTTCGGATGGTCGCCGAGCGACGCCGATCCGGCGCCGGCGGACCGTCCCCCGGTGGACCGTTGGATTTTGTCGCGGCTCTCGAGCGTTGAGCGGGAGGCGCACCGCGCGCTGAATGCGTTCGACGCCTACGCCGCGGCCTGGGCCGTGATGAAGTTCGTCGACGACGACGTCTCGAAGTGGTACGTGCGCCGGACGCGCGCCCGCTTTTACGACGTCGACACGGACGACAACCGCGCCGCGTTTGCGACGCTGCACGAGGTGCTGGTTGTCGCCTGCCGGCTACTCGCGCCGTTCTGCCCGTTCGTCACCGACTGGCTGCACCGGGAGTTGACGGGCACCTCTGTGCACTTGGCGCCGTACTCGCGGATCGAGGATCGAGCGTCGAGCACCGCCGACGGCGGCGACCAGCGAGCCACGCTCCGCGACCCGGACCTCGAGCGTCGCATGGATGACCTCCGCACGCTCGTCACGCTCGGACACGCGGCACGCGATGCCGCGGAGATCAAGGTGCGGCAGCCACTGGCGCGGCTGGTCTGCGTCGTTCCCGGTACAACGGCCGACGCGTTCGCGGAGCTCGTGCCGCTGCTCGCCGCCGAGCTGAACGTGAAGCGTGTCGACTTCGTCTCCAGCGGCGACGAGCTCGTGCGCCTCACGGCGAAACCGAACTTTCGCACGATCGGCAAGCGCTTCGGCAAGAGCACGAAGACGGCAGCAGAGGCGATCGCCGCGCTACCGAGCGACGCGATCGCGCGCATGGGGCGGGGCGAGCCGCTGGCGATCTCGGTCGACGGCGCGGACCACATCCTGACAGCGGACGATCTCGAGGTGATCCGGCACGCCGCGGGGGACTTGGTAGTGGAGAGTAAGGGTGGCTACTTTGCCGCGATCGATGGACCGAGCGGTATCACGCCCGAGCTGCGCCAGGAGGGCATGGCCAGGGAACTCGTGAGCCGTGTCCAGCGTATGCGGAAGGAGGCCGGCTTTGCCGTCAGTGACCGCATCGCGCTCGCAGTTAGCGGCGACGAGATGGTGGAGCGAGCCGCCGAGGAGCATCGAGGGTACCTCATGACGGAGACGTTGGCGACCGAGTTGACGATCGGCGGCGCGACCGCAAGCACAGTTCATCACGCGATGCAGGCGGTGGACCTCGACGGTCTCGCCGCGCACATCGCCCTGACACGAGTAGGATAGCGATGCCCGCTTCACCTTCCGGCAAGAAGGCGACGAAGACGGCGAAAGCGACGAAGCCAGTCGCCGCCAAGCCGATGCCCAAGAAGATGCTGCAACACTTCGAGAAGCGATTGCTCGAGGAGCGCAAGCGCGTGCTCAAGGAGCTCGGCAACTACAGCGAGACGTTCAACGCCACGCCACAGTCCGCGGACGGCGACCTGAGCTCGTACTCGTTCCATATGGCCGACCAGGGGACCGACGCGATGGAGCGCGAGAAAGCGTTCCTGTTCGCGAGCCAGGAGGGGCGCTTCCTCTGGCACATCGACGAGGCGCTGCGCCGGCTCTATCGCTCGCCGGAGACCTTCGGGAAGTGTCACAACTGCGGTAACGACATCGACTTCGACCGGCTCGACGCGCTCCCGCACGCTCGACTTTGCTTCGATTGCAAGCAGCGCGAAGAGAATGGAAAGAAGCAGTCTCAGGGCTAAGCGCCTCGCCTTCTGGCCCATCCTGCTCGTGGTGGTGCTGGCCGACGTCGTGACGAAGATGCTTGCGGTGCGGCACCTCAGCGATCCGTATGAGCCGCACCGCGTCTTCGGCAGCGACCTCGTGCGCCTGACGCTCGCCTACAACCGGGGCGCGGCGTTCAGCATGGACTTCGGCCCCATGTCGAACAAGCTATTCCTTGGGCTCGCGATGGTCGCGCTCTGCGTGCTGGCGGTCGTGTACCGCAACACGAAACCGCACGACGTCACCCGCGCGCTGGCACTCGGTCTCGTCTGCGCGGGCGCCGTCGGCAACGTGCTCGATCGCTTGGCGCCCCGCTCGCAGGGCGTGGTCGATTTCATCGACATCGGCCTCGGCACGACGCGCTTCTACACGTTCAACCTCGCCGACGTCGGCGTGAGCGTCGGCGCGCTCCTGCTCGCGTGCGCGCTCTGGCGCGAGGACCGTGAAGTGGGCGACGAGCAGGCGCCCGTGCTCCAAGAGAGCGGCACCTCGTGACGGAGCCACCACTCGACGTCGTCCCGGCCGAGTCGGACGATGGGCACAAGCGCTCGACGTTCTGGGCGCTGATCGTAACGGTGCTCGTGCTCGACTTCATCACGAAGCGCGTCGCCGAGGCGCGCCTGGCGCCGGTACGGCTGCCGCACTCGGTGTTCGGCGATTGGTTCCAGTGGACGCTCGTCTACAACAGCGGCGCCGCGTTCGGGCTCAACCTCGGACCACACTCGCGCTGGATCTTCATGGCGCTGACGATCGTCGCGCTGGTGATCCTGGCGCGCCTCTATCGCGCGGCGCTCCCGTCTGACCGCGTGCGGATCGTCGCCTTGGGACTCGTCTGCGGCGGCGCCGTCGGAAATCTCCTTGACCGCATGCGTCCCGCGTCGCGGGGCGTGGTCGACTTCATCGATATTGGCGTGAGTCAGTCGTGGCGGTGGCCGACGTTCAACGTCGCCGACATCGCGGTGAGCTGCGGTGCGATCCTGCTCGCCTGGGCGCTGTGGGGCGAGGACGCCGAGCAGCGCGAGCGGGACGAGCGTGACCGGCTCACCTCGGCCACGATCGGCGCCGAGCCGCCGGCGGCCAGCGCGCCGGCGCCGGCGAGCGGCGAATTCCCGACCGCCGCCGATGGCTGACGCGCCGGCCGCG
>JBDUCS010000132.1:0-9970 GCA_040003335.1 Gemmatimonadaceae bacterium
ACACGACGAGCGCGAAGCACGTGATCACGCTCGAGAATCCGGTGGAGTTTCTGCATCGCGATCATCGATCGTCGATTACGCAGCGCGAGATCGGCGCCGACACGGAGAGCTTCAAGCACGGCCTGCACGCGGCGATGCGGCAGGATCCCGACGTGATCATGATCGGTGAGATGCGCGACGCAGACACGGCCGACATCGCGATGAAGGCGGCCGAGCGGGGCCATCTCCTCATCGCGACGCTGCACACGCCGGATGCGCCGACGACGATCGCGCGCATCGTCGCGATGTTCGCGCCCGAGGAGCAGACGAGCGCCCGACTCCGCCTCTCCGAGACGCTGCATGCCGTAGTGTCGCAGCGGTTGGTGCCGCGCGCCGACGGCAAGGGTCGTGTGGTGGTCGCCGGAATCGTGGTGGTCACGCCGCCAATGCGTGAACTGATCGCCGACGAGGCGCGCACGGCGCAGCTTCATGATGCGATCGCCGCGGGGCACGATCAGACCGGGACGCAGGCGGCCGACCAGCATCTCGCCGAGCTCGTGCAATCAGGCGTGGTCGCGTACGACGCCGCGATGGCCGCGGCGTCGCGCCCAGCAGATTTCGAGGTGCGCATGCGCTCCCCGTCGCGCGGCGGAGTGGCGCCGCCCTCGAACAGCGTGGTGCGAACGTCCGGGCCATTGCCGGTTCCCATGCGCCCCTCCGGCGGCCAGCCGCCAGTGAGCGCGACGCCGGTTGGTCACGATCCAGCGATCGGGCCGCTCTTCGCGGATCAGGTCATCGAGAGGCAGCGCGTCGTCGATCCCGCCGTGTTGCCGCGCCAGACACCGCTCGACGAGACACGCGTGACCACGCCGATGCACACGCCCGACGGACTGCCGGCAATCGAGGGGTACACTCCGGACCCGAACGCGCACATCTTCGGTTCATGACCACGAGCGATATCCGCCCGTTCGGCGGAGTGCTGGCGCCGGTGGTGACGACATTCGATGACCGGACGGGCGAGCTGCACGAGGCGGCTTTTCAGTCGAACGTGCGCGCGCACCTCGACGCCGGAATCGACGGTATCGTGGTTGCGGGCTCGACGGGCGAGGCGGCGCTGCTCGACGAGCGCGAGCGTCGTCAGCTGCTCGAATGGGCGCGCGCGATCGTGCCGGACGACACGTGGTTGATCGCCGGTGCGGGCGCTGAGTCGACGCGGTCGACGATCGCGCGGTGCGGCGACGCGGCAGAGCGTGGGGCGATCGCCGCACTAGTGGTTGCGCCGCACTACTATGGCGCGGCGATGACGCCCGACGCGCTGGCGCACCACTATCGCGCCGTCGCCGACGCCAGCCCGATCCCGCTCGTTCTCTACAACATTCCCAAGTACATGCACTTTTCGCTCGCACCGGCGCTGGTGGCCGAGCTGTCGGCGCACGGCAACATCGTCGGGATCAAGGACAGCTCCGGCGATCTGGATCTGATCAAAGGCTATCTCGAGACGCAGTCGGATCGGTTTACGGTGCTGACCGGTCACGGCGGTTCCCTGTTGCAGGCGCTGCAGCTCGGCGCGCGCGGCGGGATTCTCGCTGTGGCGCTCTTCGCGGCGCCAATCGCGGTCGAGATCCACGAGGCATTCAGGCGAGGGGACGTCGCGCGCGCGCGGAGTGCGCAGGACCGGCTCGCGCCGTTGGCGAAGGCGATCGTCGCCGGGCTGGGCGTGGCCGGCGTGAAGGCAGCGATGGACGTTGTCGGCTTGCGCGGTGGGGCGGTGAGATCGCCACTGCGGGCCGTGGGTGAGGAGGAGAGAAAAGCGATCGCGGCGATGATGCTGGTGGTCGCGTCTTGAGGGCACCGGGTGTCGCGCGTTGGGCTTCGAGCGCGTTGTTCTTTGCTCGCGGTTGCTCTTGTCGCGTCCTCGTCTCGCGCGCGGGGGCCCCCCCCCGAAAAACAATTTACGACGCGACGCGCGCCGCGCCGTCACCCTTCGGACCCGGGGCGCGGCATTTTCCCGCCCGGTAGTGCACGCGCCCATCTCGCGGCGATCGCCGCCGGGCCGCGGCCGGCGGGCGGGGCGAACGAAGCCGTAGCGCGCGACTACTGCGCGAAGGTGCTCGGCGGCGCCGGATTCGCTGTCGAGCTGCAACGGTTCGAGTACTCGGCGTTTCCCGGGCGATTCGCCACGCCGATCCTCGGACTCGTCTCCCTCGGCGCGTTGGTCGCGGCCGCCGCGCTCGGCGTGCGCGGCCGGCCGGCGGCGGCGCTCGCACTGCTCGCCCCAGTGGCTATTGGCGTCGCGCTCGCCACCGGGTGGCTCGTGCGATACGGCGTGCTGCGATTTCCGATCGCGCGCGCGGAAAGCACGAACCTGGTGGCGACGCGCGGCGGCGAGCCGGCGATCTGGATCGTCGCCCATCTCGACTCGAAATCGCAGCCCGTGCCGATCGGCGCGCGCGCGCTGGGCGTTGTGGGATCGATCGCCGCCTGGACGACCGCGATCGCGCTGGCCACCGCGCAACTCCGCGGTGCCGACGCCGGCGTTCTCTGGTGGATTGTGCTCGCGGTCGGCGTCGCCTCCGGAATTCCGGTCGCCCTCACGACGCTCGGAGCGCGCTCGCCGGGCGCCGTGGACAATGCGTCCGGCGTCGTCACGGCGCTGCTCGTCGCCGCGTCGGTGCCGGCATCCCTCCCCATCGCCGTGCTCTTGACGAGCGCCGAGGAGATGGGGCTCGCCGGCGCGCGCGCCTGGGCCGCGTCCCGCGCGTCGGGTCGCGCGATCAACTTCGATGGCGTTGATGACCGCGGCGCGTTGCGGCTGACATCGGACGGCGGTGTGGCGTCCCGGCCGCTCACCGCCGCGTTGTTAACGGCGGCGGCAGCCGAACGCGCGCCGGCGCGCGCGGCGCGGCTCATTCCCGGCGTTCTCCTCGATGGCGTGGCACTTGCCGAAGTGGGGTGGGGTGTCGTCACGGTCAGCCGGGGCGACTGGAAGACCGTGGCGAGAATCCACACGCCCCGGGATGACGTGAGCCGAATCGAGGGAAGCGGAGCAATGCTGGCCGCGGCCGTCGTGACGCGTGCGCTGGAGGCGCTGCTAGTGACGTGAGCCAGCTGCTCGTCTGGATCGGGCTACTCGTCGGCCTGCTGCTGATCCCGCTCGGATTGCCCGGTCTCTGGGTGATGACCGGTGCGGTGCTGCTGGCGACG
This sequence comes from Gemmatimonadaceae bacterium, assembly GCA_040003335.1. Classification (GTDB taxonomy): domain Bacteria; phylum Gemmatimonadota; class Gemmatimonadetes; order Gemmatimonadales; family Gemmatimonadaceae; genus JALZAE01. Next base: position 3,184 of record JBDUCS010000132.1, read on the forward strand.
GTGCTCGCTCCCAGCGGAGCGATCGGCATGTGGACGGTGGGGATCGCCGCGATGATCGCAGTCGTTGGTGAAGTGCTGGAGTTCGTGCTCGGCGGCCGGTTCGCGCGGCGCTACGGCGGATCGCGCCGGGCAGGATGGGGCGCCATCGTCGGGAGCATCGTCGGCGCGGTGGTCGGCGTGCCGGTGCCAGTGATCGGCTCGATGGTCGGCGCCTTCGCGGGCGCCTTCGCTGGTGCGTTGCTCGCGGAGTTGACGCTCGGGAGCGAGGTGCGGTCCGCCACACGCGTGGCGACGGGCGCGCTGCTGGGGCGCGTGGCTGCAGTGGCGACGAAGGTGGCGTTGGGCGTGGGTCTCATCGTGTGGGTCGCTTTGCGTACGGTACTCGGCGCCGTGCGGTGACGCGGCCAAGTTTTGTTCCGATCCGATGGCGCCGAGCTCGAGCTGACGAATGACGAAGATTCGCCGTCTCAAAAATGAGATCAGCCGCAACGCGTAGAGCTGGACCTACTTCTGCCGCATGCCACTCGGGCAATTCGTGGAGAGCGCGCTCGAGGACCGCGGCAGCAGTTTCGTCGCCGACATCTACGAGTAGCTGAAGCAGGTGGCGGTAACCAGCGAAGCACCGAGCCGATCGGCGACCGCACGACCATCAGCGCCGCCTTTCTCGTCGAGCACAAGCGCTCAAATCACCATCCGGCTAGTGTTTTTTCTTGAGCGATTTCGTCAATCCAGCCAACATTCGGCTCACGTCGGCGCAGGCACGTATCGCGACATCGACGTCGCTGGTTGGGAGATATGCCAGGCGCTCCGCCATCTGCAGCGTGGTTTCCACTTCCATCAACGCCCCATTCGCGATCGACAAGTGATGCAGATATTCGCCGAGGTGGTCGCGGCCGTGCCCTTCTGCGATGTTGGCGGCCACGGATACCGACGCCTTCTGGAGTTGATGCGTGAGCGCGTACAACTCCGTCTTGGGAAATTGTGCAGTGAGGTGATAGACGCGAACGACGAGATCCATCGCGTGCTGCCACACGCGCAAATCGCGGTAGCCGGCAATCGGCGCGGCATTCTGCTCGGCGAAGGGCGATTTCAACGTGTTGCGTGCGGCGTCGGCGCCGGTGCCGGCCTTTGCGGAAAGCGACATAACCCCTCATGATTGACGATGCTGCACAGTAGGTTGATGTCGACGGACAGACGGCATCGAAACGTGCCTGGCAGAATGAACTTCTCGCGACGCGGGGCCATCGGGCGGCGAGGAGCTCGACTGTACAATGCGAGAGAACGCCGAGCTCGAGCGGCGGATCGAACAGCTGACCAAATAGCATCAGCAGCGCGAGGACCGCGGTGGATGAGTCTGCGCCGGCACGAACACCCGCGCTCGAGTTGCTGAGCGCGGCGGAGCTACCGGAGCTCTTGGCGAACCTTGCCGAGGCGGCGGATTTCGGCGCGGCTGGCCACTGGTTGCTGGAGCGTTTCGCGGCCGCGTGCGGAGCACGGTGCGCGGTGCTGCTGGCGCTCGATGCCCGGCAACACCACCTGGAGACGGTCGTCGCCGTTGGTGTCGGCGATGTGAATCCACGCCACGCGACCGTGCCGTTGGACGACGTCGGCCATCCGCTCGTCGTCGCCGTGCGCGGGCTCGATGCGGTCTCGGGCAACAGCCGCGCGCTCACCGAGCTCGGCATTCCATTCTCGACATGGACGGCCGTGCCCCTGACGCAGCCGCAGTTCCGCGGCGGACCGCTGCTGCGCGTCGATGGCGAGCGCTTGTTCGATGAGCGCTTTACGGCCTCCGAGCTGCGGATCGTCTCCGGCGCCGATCGCGTGCGGCGCGTGGGCCGCGCGCCCTTCGCCGTCGCGGTGATCGAGGGGCGGCTCGAGGACGGCGCGTTGACGTCGTTGTTGAACGCGGCGGCGCTCGCCGGTCCGATTCTCGCGCGGATGTTCTCGGTCGACGAGCTGGCGCGCTCGGCGCGGCATCTCGATGAGCAGCGCAATTTGCTCACGGCGATCATCGGCGTGTTGCCCGACCCGATGGTAATCACCGACGCAGACAACAACGTGGTCGTCCAGAACCGGCGCGCCGAGGCACTGCTGACGCCGCAGGACTCGGACTCCGAGGGACGCCGCCGCGCGATAGACATCAACAGTCGTCTCTTCAGCTCCTTTTTGTCGAAGGCGGTGCTCGCGGGTGGCGTGAAGGCATTGGCGCGCGAGCTGAATCTGGTGGACCCCGACGAGGGAACCGATCTGCGGTTCGAGGTGCTCGCGCACTCGCTCCTGACGCAGATCGCCGGCGACGGCGCGTATGTGTTCGTGCTGCGCGATGTGACGGACCTCAAGCGCGCGTCGAGCGAGCTGCAGCGTCAATACCAACGCGCGCGGCTCACCGAGCAGGATGCGACGCGCGAGCGCGACCGCCTCAATCTGATCCTCAACAACGTCGGCGACCCGATTCTCGTCACGGATGACGAGAGCAAGATCATCCTGATGAACCCGCAGGCCGAGGAGCTGTTCGAGCCGCCGGAGGGCGCCCACGACCGGCGGCTCGCGCAGCTGGTGCAGAGCAACGACACCAAGTTCACGGCGCTGATCGCCGATTTCGCCATCTCCCCGTCGACCTTTCGCCGCGAGCGCATCGCGCTCGTGCTCCCGACGACGGGCGCCGAGCTTCCGGTCGAGGTCGTCGCCGGCAAGGTGGTGAACGAGCGCGGCGAGCCGCTGGCGATCGTCTCGGTGCTGCACGACCTGACGAAGCAAGTGGAGAACGAGCGGCTCTATGCCGAGCTCAAGACCCTGTATGCCGAGCTGGAGGGTCGCATCCGATTGGCGACCGCCGACCTCGAGCAGCAGAACCTTCGCCTGCAGTGGCAGTCGAGCGAGCTGGAGAAAGCGTATCGGCTGAAGAGCGAGTTTCTCGCCAACATGTCGCACGAGCTGCGCACGCCAATCAACGCGCTGATCGGCTACGCATCACTGATGCTCGATCGCATCTACGGCGAGCTGAACGTGAAGCAGGCCGAGGCTCTCACGCGCATCCAGGCGTCGTCGCAGCATCTGCTCGTGCTGATCAACGACGTGCTCGACTTGGCGAAGATCGAAGCGGGAAAGATGCCGGTCCACCTCGAGCCGATCGTCCTGCGGCCGGTCATTCTCGAGGTCGCTGCACAGATGGAGCCGCTCATCCGCAAGAAGGGGCTCGCGTTCACCTTCGATGTCGCGGCGGACATACCGCCGATGATTACGGATCGCACGAAGATGAAACAGATCGTGATCAACCTGCTGTCGAACGCCGTGAAGTTCACGCATCGGGGGTCGGTGTCGATGTACGCGGAGCGGCGCGGCAACGAGGCGCGGATCTCGGTGCGCGACAGCGGCATCGGCATCCAGCCCGAGCACCTCGAGGTCATCTTCGAGGAGTTCCGCCAGGTGGATCAGTCGCGCACGCGCGAGTACGGCGGTACCGGTCTCGGACTCAGCATCACGCGCAAGCTGATCTCCCTGCTCGGCGGCCGGATCGAGGTCGAGAGCGCGTACGGGAAGGGGAGCAGCTTCACGGTCGTGCTCCCGCTGCAGAGCGACAGCCTCACGATCGACGAACAGGTCGCGCGCGCGGCGATTGGGGCGACTGTCACCGGTTCTCATTCCGCAGTCAAATAGCCGAGCCGACGGCCTGCCGTCGTCAATCGTCCGTCGTCCGCTCCCTCGTCCGACGCTGAACGCCCGACCTCCGTGCTGACGTCGGACCCGGGACCGCTTAGCTTGCAGGCATGTTCGACACAGAAACGCGGGTACTGGTCGTCGTCGGCGCGCAGTGGGGAGACGAGGGGAAGGGGAAGCTCGTCGACGTGATCGCCGAAGGCGCGGACTGGGTGGTGCGCTACCAGGGCGGCGCGAACGCGGGGCACACCGTGCAGATCGGCGGGCGCTCGTTCGTGCTTCACCAAATCCCGAGCGGCATTCTGCATCCCGGCGTGCGGTGCGCGATCGGGAACGGCGTGGTGCTCGACCCGGATACCCTGTTCCAGGAGATCGACGAGCTGGTGCGCGACGGCGTCGATGTCGAGGGCCGTCTTTACGTCAGCGACCGCGCGCACCTCGTGCTTCCGCATCACAAGCTCCTCGATAGCGAAGGGCCGGCGGGGAAGGAGCTCGGCACCACGGGCCGCGGTATCGGTCCGGCGTACGAGGATAAGGTGGCGCGCCGCGGCATCCGGGTGCTCGACCTGCGACACCCCGAGCGGCTGCGCGTGCAGGTCGAGCGCGCGACGGTGCACGCGAACCGGCAGCTCGCCGCCTACCATAGCACCAAGCACGCCGACGCGGCGGAGACCATGGCGATGCTCGAGCGGCTCACGCCGCGCTTGCTCGCGTTGGCCGATGACGTCGGGCTCTCGCTCGCACGCGCGCGCGAGACGGGTGCGGCGATTCTGCTCGAAGGGGCGCAGGGGTCGTTGCTCGATGTCGACCACGGCACGTATCCGTTCGTGACGTCGAGCGCGACGACCAGCGGCGGCGCGGCGACCGGCGCCGGGATCGCGCCGACGCACATCGACGCCGTGCTCGGCGTGGTGAAAGCGTACACGACGCGCGTGGGCACGGGACCGCTTCCGACGGAGTTCGATGAGCCGCTGGCGAGCGAGGTGCGGCGGCTCGGCAACGAGTTCGGCGCGACGACGGGACGCCCGCGGCGCTGCGGCTGGTACGACGCGGTGGTGGTGCGCTACGCGGCGCGCGTGAACGGGCTCACCGGGCTCGCGGTGACGAAGCTCGACGTGCTGGACACGATGGAGAAGGTCGCGATCTGCACGGGATACGAGATCGGCGGCGAGGTCTACGAGGAGTTTCCCGGAGACCTGATCGCGCTCGAGGGGGCGACGCAGGTCTACGAGTGGGTCGACGGCTGGCGCACGCGCACGGCCGACGCGCGCTCGATGGCCGATCTTCCGGCGAACGCGCGGCGCTATCTCGACCGGATCACGGAACTGGCCCGCACGCCGATCGCCTACGTGAGCGTTGGCACGCGCCGCGACCAGATCATCGGACTCGGCGCCGGCGCGTGACGCCGGACGCACCGGCCTGCCGCTCCCTCGACAGCCGCGCATGACATCGGACCGAGTGGCGGACGTCGTCGTCGTCGGCGCCGGGCCGTGCGGCCTCGCGGCGGCGATCTCGCTCCGCGCGGCCGGGCTGGAGACGATCGTCTTCGACGCCGAGTCGGTGGTGAGCACGATCACGCAGTATCCGACGTACGCGACCTTTTTCTCCACGGCCGAAAAGCTGTCGATCGGCGGCATGCCGTTCGTCGTCGCGCATGAGAAGCCGACGCGCCGCGATGCCCTCGCGTACTATCGGGCCGCCGTCACGCATTTCCGGATTCCGGTCCACCAGTTTGAGCGGGTGGTGGACCTTGGATCGCGGACTGTGGACGGTGGATTGGGGGAAGCGCGCCCTTCCTCGTTCCTCGTTCGGTCGGTCACGCGTGGCGGCGTCGAGCGTGTCACGGCGGCTCGCGCCGTCGTCGTCGCGACAGGATATTTCGGTTCGCCGAACTGGCTTGGCGTGCCGGGCGAGTTGCTGCCGCACGTGACGCACACGTATCACGAGGGGCACGCGGCGTTTCAGCAGAACGCCCTGGTCGCTGGCGGCGGGAACTCGGCGGCGGAGGCGGCGCTCGATTTGTATCGGAGCGGGGCTCGCGTGACACTGGTGCACTTCGGGCCGACGTTCGACAAGAAGATCAAGCCCTGGGTGCTGCCGGACATCACGAATCGGATTGCCGAAGGGAGCATTGGCGTACGCTGGGATTCACGCGTGATTGCGATTGACGCCGAGCACGTGACGCTGGCGCGCGCCGGCGGCGAGGAGCGGCTGCCCGCGGATCACGTGTACCTGATGACGGGCTTCGCGCCGAACGTGGCGCTCTTGCGCGACGCCGGCGTCTCGCTCGACGCGCGGACGGGCATTCCGGCCCACGACCTGGCGACGCTCGAGACGGACGTGCCTGGGATCTACATCGCCGGCGTCGTCGTCGCGGGCTACGACGCGAACAAGGTCTTCATCGAGAACGGCCGCTTTCACGGCGACCGCATCGTGGCGTCGCTGCTCGGGAGAGATGCACCCGCGGAGCCGTCTCTCAGCGCAGAGCTTGATACGTAGATAGGTTTTTTCGACGCCCACGCATCCACTCACGCCCCCACATGCCGTCACCGCACCCCGACGTTTTCGAGAAACTCGTCTCTCTTTCCAAACGAAAGGGTTTCGTGTTCCAGTCGTCCGAGATCTATGGCGGCACGGGATCGGTCTGGGACTACGGCCCGCTCGGCGTCGAGCTGAAGAAGAACATCAAGGACCGGTGGTGGAACGCGATGGTGCGGGCGCGGGACGACATCGAAGGACTCGATGCGGCGATCCTGATGCACCCCCGCGTGTGGGAGGCGAGCGGCCACGTGGCGACCTTCTCCGATCCCTTGGTCGAGTGCAAGAACTGCAAGAAGCGATTTCGCGCCGACGATCCCAAGATCAAGGGGACGCCCGGCACGCCCGACGCCCAGTGTCCCGCGTGCGGGATGAAGGGGACCCTCTCCGAGGCGCGGCAGTTCAATCTGATGTTCGAGACGTTCATGGGGCCCGTGAAAGACTCCGCGGCCGTCGTCTACCTGCGTCCGGAGACGGCGCAGGGGATTTACGTCAACTTTCTCAACGTGCAGCAGTCGACGCGGCAGAAAGTCCCCTTCGGCATCGCCCAGATCGGCAAGGCGTTCCGCAACGAGATCACGCCCGGCAA
>JBDUCS010000409.1:0-2964 GCA_040003335.1 Gemmatimonadaceae bacterium
GGATCGAGCCCGGCGCCGCAGTTCTCGTGATCCGCGATTTCTCGTAGATGCGCGCGCAGCCGCGCGCACATCCCCACGCGCCACCGTTCACAATCCGCGAGCGCGCGCCTCGCCCCTCGATCCTGGCGGCGATAGTTTCCTGCGCGACATGAAGATCTACACCAAAACCGGTGACAAGGGCGATACCGGACTCTTCGGCGGCGGCCGCGTGCCGAAGGATGATCCGCGCGTCGAGGCGTACGGGGACGTCGACGAGCTCAACGCCGTGCTCGGCGTGGTTCGCTCCGTCGAGGTGATGCCGCGCATCGATGAGGTCATCGCACCGATCCAGCGCGATTTGTTCGGGCTCGGTGCGCTCCTCGCCACGCCCAAACCGGAAAAGGTCGAGGAGCAGCTGCGGAAGGCGCGCATCGACGACGCGCGCATCGCCGAGCTCGAGGCGGCGATCGACGACGGCGAGCGCGAGCTCGAGCCGCTGACGGCGTTCATTCTGCCCGGCGGCACGCCGAAGGCTGCTGCGCTCCACGTGGCGCGCACCGTCTGCCGCCGCGCCGAGCGCCGCGTGATCGCGCTGCAGCGCACCGTCGCCATCCCGCCCATCGTCGTCATCTACTTGAATCGCCTCTCCGATCTCTTGTTCGTGCTCGCCCGTGTAGCGGCTCGGCGCGCGGGAGTCGGCGAAGTCACATGGTGAGGGCGTTACGCGTCGAACGGCAGGCGCCGGACTATGCGAGCGCATCGGTCCGCGGTTCGCCCGGCGTTCGTACGTTTGCCCAGTACGCGCAACGTCCGACGCCAGCCGTCGGCGCGCGAGCACTCGTCCAACGCCCAATGGCCCGTGCATAAGGTCGAGCTCGACGCGTACTCGGTCAGCATCTCGCCGGGCTCGTTGTCGTTCGTCGGGCACGCGGCACGCGAAGTCGCGCCGGCGCATCGCTACATCGTCGTCAGTGACTCGGGCGTGGCACGGCTCTACGGAAACACCGTGCTTCGCAGCTTCGACGATGATCAGGTCGACGTACTCACGATTCCGCCGGGCGAGAAGTTCAAGACGCGCGACAGCTGGGCGACGATCACCGACTGGATGCTGCAAGCCGGCTGTGGCCGTGACACGACGATCATCGCGCTCGGCGGCGGTGTCGTCGGCGACCTGGCGGGATTCGTCGCGGCGACATTCATGCGCGGCATTCCGTACATCCAGGTGCCGACGACCCTCCTGGCGATGATCGATGCGTCGATCGGGGGGAAGACAGCGGTCGACACGCCGGCGGGAAAGAATCTCGTCGGCGTGTTCCATCCGCCGGCGGCGGTGCTCGTCGATACGGACACCCTTGCCACGCTGCCCGAGAACGAGCTGCGCGCCGGCTTCGCGGAGGCGATCAAGCACGGCGTCATCGCCGACGCGTCGTACTTCGAGCGGCTCGCCAACAAGACGGCGTCACTCGTCGCGACGCCCGCCGATCCGGTGTACGGCTCGGTCGTGGCGCGCAGCGTCGCGATCAAGGCGGACATCGTGCAACAGGATCCGCGGGAAGACGGCCTTCGCAAGGTGCTCAACTTCGGCCATACCCTCGGCCACGCGATCGAGACGGCGAGCGACTACGGCCGGTTACACGGCGAATGCGTCGCGATCGGGATGTCGCTCGAGGGTGCGATCGCCGAGCGGATTGGCGTCGCCGAGCCCGGCGTGGTGACGCGCATCCGCGGCGCGCTCAGCGCCGCCGGCCTGCCGACGGAGCTCCCGGCCGACCTCGATCCCCGCGCCGTGCTCGCGCTCACGCGGAGCGACAAGAAGGCGCGCGCCGGCGTCGCCGAGTACGCCCTCCCGCGGCGCATCGGCGAGATGGCGCGAGCGGGCGACCGCTACGCGCTTCCCGTCGAAGAAGCGCTCGTACTCGAGGTGCTGACGGGCCGGTGACGCGCGGTGTGGACTAAGGCGTCGAACGAGAATCCGACATCGCAGTGTTGGCGGCCTTGTTTGTAAAGTCCATGGTCTGGAACGTGAACGAGACGGCTTCCATCTCCCGGCTCCCCTCGCTGTAGTGGCGGATGCCAACGGCCTTTGCCTGCTTCAGCTCGATCGTCTCCACGACCTGTTCGGCGCCGTTCGCGCCGGCGCGGTAGCGCTCGATCAAAACCGTGAGTCGCTCACTGGTGACTACCGCCTGGTGCAGCTGTGGCGATGCGGCGCTCCAGTCCTTGGTGATGGTCACAAAGGTGTATTGACGTCTGCCCGTGGAGAGGCCGCTGGCCGCATCGTACGGCGTCTTGACCTCGTACGCCAAGGAGGTCGCGGCCATTCCGCGCGGCGATTCGCTGATCAGCTTTCCCGATAGGACGCCGGTCACCGTGACGAACAACGTGCCGTCGCCGGGCGCGGGCAGCGGGATCGCCGGTTTCGCGGCCACGGCCGTCTCGGTCGCGGCGGGCGACGCAGTCGGGGACGTCGTGCGCGACGCAATCGTGGACGTCGTGCGCGACGAAGACGCGCAACCGATCGGATTGCTCGTATTGGGGCCGGGTCCCGTCACCGTGACGGGCATCGTCGTGCTGAAGCCGACGCCAGGCACGCGCAGCTTCTCCGCCAACTGCTCCGCCGGATACCGTGCCGTGACGGTCAGTACCGTTGGCGACGATCCTTGACAGGCACACACCGACCAGCTGTTCGGGCCGGAGTATCGTCCGACGGCCGCGCCCCCGGGCGCGACGCTCATGTCAAAATCGGCTAGCGAGACGCGCGCGCCGTCCGAGCGACGCGGCGACTCCTTGCGGTCGTCGTCCATCAAATCGAGAGCGACGGCGCGGCAGTCGCCCGGGCTGAGCTTTTGAACGCCAGAGAGGGTAACCGTCCACGGGGCGGCCGGTGATTTTTGCGCCAGCAGCACCGACGGTACGAGTGAAGCGATCCAAAAGGCTTTCCGCATGTTCATTGTCCTCTCGTGAGGTGTACGGTACCGCGCCGCG
>JBDUCS010000133.1:0-9861 GCA_040003335.1 Gemmatimonadaceae bacterium
GTGTACTGATGCTGGCACTGCCACCCGATGTCAGAACCACACGAACAGAGACAGCGCGAACACCGATCACCGATCACCGATCACCGATCACCGATCACCGATCACCGATCACCGATCACCGGGCAGTTCCGCCATGATCAAGTCGCCAGAATAGCTCCTCACGCAGACCCGCCGCGCGCCACGCTGCCACCGCGCGTTGCGGCGGCTCGGCGAGCGGCTCGTCCGTCAGCTTGAACGTGCCCCAGTGCATCGGCACCATCGCCGTTCGCGCACCGGAATGCGGCGCGCAGAGCTCGATGTACGCGCGCACCGCCTCCTCGGCGTCCATGTGCACCGAGCGCATGAACCAGCGCGGATCGTAGGCGCCGATCGGGATGCACGCGATGTCGAACGGCCCGTATCGCTCGCCGATCGCGCGGAACTCTGGAAAAAATGCGGTGTCGCCGGCGACATACAGCCGCCGCTCGCCCACGCGCACGGCGTAGCCGCACCAGAGCGTCTTGCCCCGGTCCCACGGCGTGCGCGCGCTGAAGTGCTGCGCCGGCACGCCGGTGACCGTGGCGTCGCCGGCGAGGGTCTCCTGCCACCAATCGAGCTCCGTCACGTCGCGCGCGCCGCGTGCGCGCACCCACGCCGCGAGCCCGAGCGGCGTTACCCACCGCGCGCCGGCGTGCCCGCGCGCGATCGACCGCACGGTCGCGTCGTCGAGATGGTCGTAGTGGTTGTGCGAGAGCAGCACCAGATCGATCGGCGGCAGCGCGTCGAGCGCGATACCCGGCGGCATGAAGCGCTTCGGGCCGGTGAACTGCACCGGCGACGCGCGCTCGCTCCACATCGGATCCGTCAGAATGTTGATCCCGCCCGCCTGAATCAGAAATGTCGAGTGCCCGACCCATGTCACGCTGAGCGCGTCGATCGCCGCTCGCGGCGCGTCGAAGGAGGGCATGGCCAACGGGAAGGGAAGCGTTCCGGGCGGCAGTTCCGGCTCCGGCACGGCACTGCGCTCCCGCTGCCATTTGAGCGCGTCGCGAAGGCCGTGCGCCTCGGCGCCCGGCCATGGATTGATGAACCGGCCCTGCTGGTCCCGTTGTGAGTAGGTCGGCAATGGAGGCAGCGGTGTATCGTGGATTGGGATTGTCGATCGCGGGAATTCTACCCACACCTTGACCGGCGGCGCGATCGATCGCGATGCTCCTCATCATGCCTCTCTCTCAGCCCTCAGTGCGCGCCCCGGAATTCGTGGCCGGTCTCGACTGGCTCCACACCGGCGGCCGCGCGCTCACCCTCGCCGACCTGCGCGGCAAGATCGCGATCCTCGATTTTTGGACCTATGGCTGAATCAACTGCATCCATGTGATCCCGCAGTTGCGGGACCTCGAGCAGCAATTCCCCAACGAGCTCGTCGTCGTCGGCGTGCACAGCGGCAAGTACACGGCCGAGCGCGACACCGCGCGCATCCGCGACGCGTCGATTCGGCTCGGCAACACGCATCCCGTCGTCAACGACCGGCAGTTCCGCGTGTGGCGCAGCTACGCCGTGAACGCGTGGCCGACGATCGTCATCGTCTCGCCCACCGGATACGTCGTCGGACAGCAGGCGGGTGAGTTCACCGCCGAGATGATCGCGCCGGCGATCGAGCAGTTGATCGCCGCGTGCGACGCCGACGGCACACTCGACCGCACGCCGCGTCACTTCGAGCCCGACCCTCCGGTGATGGCGCCGGGACTGCTGCGCTATCCCGGAAAGGTCATCGTCGATGGGGATAGAATCGCCATCGCGGACACCGGCCATGGCCGCGTCCTCGCTGGTACGCTCGACTCGAGCGGCACTCGCATGCGCGTCGCCCGCGCGATCGGCCAGGAGGGTCCGTGGAACGCCGAGAGCCGAACTGCGAACACGTTCATCTGGCCGCTCGGGATGGCGTGGAAAGGCGACACGCTCTTCGTCGCCGACGCAGGCCATCACGCCGTCTTCGCCGCCGAGCTCGACGGACCGTCGCGCATGATCGCCGGGACGGGCCACCAGATTCGCGTGCGCGCCGATCTGACCAACGGCTCGCTCTCATCGCCGTGGGACGTCGCGCTCGCCGGCGACACGCTCTACATCGCCAGCGCCGGCTCGCACCAGATCCACTCGCTCGATCTCGCCGGGGCATCGCTCGACTCGTTGGCGCGCGATCCCGCCGGGCGCGCCCGTCGCCTGCGTGTACACGCTGGAACGAGGCGCGAAGACATAGCCGACGGACCGAACGCCGGCGCGGCGCTCGCCCAGCCGATGGCGATCGCCGCCGCCGCCGGCCGCCTCTATTTCGCCGATGCGGAGACGAGCGCGATTCGCTGGTGCGACACCGATGCCGCCGGCGACACGCACACGCTCGTCGGCACGGGGCTGTTCGACTTCGGCGACAAGGATGGTGCAGGCGACGATGTCCGCATGCAGCACCAGCAAGGCGTCGCCGCCCGCTCGAGCGGGCAGCTCCTGATCGCCGATTCCTACAACGACGCGCTCAAATGGCTCGATCCGGCGACGCGGCGCGCCGACGTGTGGGTGCGCGGCCTACACGAGCCCGGCGGCGTCTCGATCGGCAAACAATACGCGTATGTCGCGGATACGAACGCGCACCGGGTGATGCTCGCTCATCTGGAAACTGGCGAGCTATCGGAACTGGAGATCGAGAACGAGTAGGAGCTTGGGACCAGGAATCGTGCACGAGACGCAAGGCAACCGTCCCTCGGCCCAAGCTCCTAGCCCTATTCCTACTCCTCGGGCCGCGCGGCGCCGAGGTTCTCGGCCACGTGCGCCGCGGACTTCATCCCCACCAGCGCCGTCATCACCACGGGGAGCGATCGCACGAACGCGATCGCGCGCTGCGCGTCCGTGGCGAAGCCCGGGAGCGCGTCGCGCAGCTGCGCCGGGAGATTCTGCGCCAGCTTCGACTGCATCAGCGTCGCGCTCGCGACTACGCTCACGCCCAGCTCGGAGGCGCATTGCAGCAGCGAGACGACGGCGCCCGACACCATCGGCTGCGTCGGGAGACGCACTGCTTCGTTCATCGCCAGGTTGATCGGAAGCTGCACGGCGCGGAAGTGATGGCCGGGGCCAGCGACCTCGGTCGCGATCGCCACCATCTCCGCCAGACCGAGATGCCCGCGCGCCGTCGGCTCCGTGCGCAGTCCGTTCCACGTCGCGCATCCGTAGCGCGCGATCGCGCCCGAGGCGCACTGGCTCTCGAGCAGCGCGAACGCCTCGCGTAGCCGCACGTGCAGCACCTCGGGCGACACCTCGTCCAGCTGCTGCTCCGGGTTGTGCACGTAGTAGAGGTCGATCGTCTCGAGTCCAAGGTTCGCCCGGCTGCGCGCGATCTGGTCGGCGAGATACGACGGCGCCAGCGAGTGTCCGCCGGCGACGATGTCGTCGAGCCGCACCACGCCGCGCGCGACGAACTCGCGCCGCACGTACTCGTCGTACGCCTCGCGGCTTTCCGGCGCCTCGCCGTCCAGCGGGATGTAGCCTCCCTTCGTGCAGACGATCACCTCGTCGCGCGCAACCGCGCCGCTCGCGATGGCGCGGCCGAGCGCCTCGCCGATCGCGCGCTCGCTCCGCTGGCAGCGATAGTTGATCGCCGTGTCGACGAGATTGATCCCGCTCGCCAACGCGGATTCGGTCGCCGCGACGTACCGGTCATCGTCCGCCGTCGTGCACTCGCCGAGGTAGCTCCCCAAGCCGAGAGACGCGGCCACCACGCCGTCCCCACCGAGCGCGCGAAAGAAGTCGGACGCCAATCGTGCCTGATGGCGCGCCGCGTACCGCCCGGTCCCCTCCGCACTCGCCCGCCCCGCAATCGACGCTCTGGTTGGCTTCACGACGGGGAGGCTAACTGGGAACGCACCCCCGCGACACCCCACACCCGACTTTGCGTTCCGCCCACGTCGCGCGTCCTTCTTTCGTCGATCGCCACTGGTTGAGACCCGCCCCCATCTCCCTTACATTGCATGGTGAAGGTGGCCCGGTCTTCCGGTTTTGGAGATCGGGCCGCAAGCGTCTCGGGGTGGTGAGTCGGCCGCCGCTAGTTCACTGCACGCAGAAGGAGCTCGGGTTTCAATGCTACAATTCGCAGGTTGGGCCAGCCAATGGTGGAAGCCGGTACTGTTCGTGATCGTCGCCGGCCATATCACGAACGTTTGCGTCACCCTCTTCTTGCACCGCAATCAGACGCATCGCGGCGTGCAGTTCAGCCGCATCGTCACGATCCCCATGCGCATCTGGCTGTGGCTCACCACGGCGATCGTGACACAGGAGTGGGTCGCCTGCCACCGCAAGCACCACGCGTTCGCCGACCGTGATGGCGATCCGCACTCGCCCGTGATGGAAGGGCTTCGCAACATCATCGTGAAGGGCGCGTTCTTCTACCGGAAGGCCGTGCGCCAGCCGGGAATGCTCGAGAAGTACGGCAAGGGAACGCCCAATGATTGGCTCGAGCGGGTCATCTTCGCCAAGCGCAATTGGGCCGGCATCCTCGTCATGATGGCGATCGACATCTGGCTCTTCGGCTTCTTCGTCGGACCGATCGTGTGGGCGCTCCAGATGATGTGGATCCCCTTCTGGGCCGCCGGCATCATCAACGGCGTCGGACACGCGCTCGGCTACCGCAACTTCAACGTGAAGGACGAGAGCCGGAACATCCTCCCAATCGCGATCTGGCTCGGCGGCGAGGAGCTCCACAACAATCACCACGCCGATCCGCACTCCGCCAAGTTCAAGGCGAAGTGGTACGAGCTCGACATCGGCTGGACGTACATCAAAGTGATGGAGCTGTTTGGCCTGGCGGAAGTGAAGTACGCCCGCGGCTAGCACCGATCACCGCACCTGGGCGAAGGAATCGTTATGGGCGACGTGAGTTGCACGAGATGCGGGCAGACGCGCGCGGCGCTCGACCGGCAGCCGTTCCCGAGCGCCATCGGCGCGCGTGCGTTGCAAGAAATCTGCGCCGATTGCTGGGCCCAGTGGCAGAAACAGCAAATGATGTTGATCAACCACTATGGCTTGAATCTGATGGACATCCAGGCGCGCCAGTTCCTCACCAAGAACATGGAAGCCTTCCTGTTCAAGGCCGGCCAGCAGGAAGAGATCGATACGTCGAAGCAGGGAACAATCCAGCACTGACTGCTCGAAGATCGGTGTTCGGGACGGCCATCAGTTGTTGGGTGGCCGTTCTTGCATCTGGTCCGTTGTCTCTCGCGCGCTCGATGGCGATCATTCGACATGCGCTACGCACGTCTCTCATGCTTTGCTCTCGCCTTTGCGGCCACCGCCTGTGCCTCGTCAGCCGGGCCGGCGAGTAGCACCCGAACACCGAACAGCGATCACCGATCACCGCCTGACGGGATCTCGAATGCGCTCGGAACCATGTCGCTCCGGGACAAGGCCGCGCAGATGGTCTGGCCGTGGATGCTCGGCGACTACCTCGCGGACAACGACCCGGCGTCCAGGCGGCTCGAGTCGTACGTCACCACCGAGCATGTCGGCGGATTCATCGTCTCGCTCGGCGCCCCGTTCGAGATCGCGCAGAAGCTCAACGCGCTGCAGCGGCTCTCGGCGCTCCCGCTCATCGTCGGCGCCGACTACGAGTACGGCGCGGGCATGCGCGCGCGCGGCGCTTTTTTCCTCCCCAACGCCATCGACCTGGGCGGCGCCGTCACGCTGCCGCCGCAGATGGCGCTCGGCGCCACCGGTGACACGGCCCTCGCCTACGAAGTCGGCCGCGTCACGGCGATCGAGGGTCGGGCGCTCGGGGTACACCTCGACTTCACGCCGGTGCTCGACGTCAACAACAACCCTGCCAACCCGGTCATCAGCACGCGCTCGTTCGGCGAGGACCCGCGGCAGGTCGCGCGACTCGGCGCGGCGGAGATCCGCGGATTGCAGGAGCACGGCATGCTCGCCACGGGAAAGCACTTTCCCGGGCACGGCGACACCGAGACGAACTCGCATCTAGCGATGGCGGTCGTGACCGCCTCGCGCGCCCGGCTGGACACGCTCGAGCTCGTGCCGTTCCGCGCCGCCATCGCCGCCGGCGTCTCGACGATAATGACCTTTCACGGCGCACTCCCCGCGCTGGACTCGGCGACGGTGCCCGCGACGCTGTCGCGCCGCATCATGACGGGCCTCCTTCGCGACGAGCTGCACTTCGGCGGTCTCATCGTCAGCGACGCGATGGACATGCAGGGCGTGCTGGGGCGCTACGGCCTCGCCGAGGCCTGCAAGCGCGCGGTCGACGCCGGCGTGGACGTGCTCCTCATGCCGGCCGACATCCGCGGCTGCATCGACGCCGTCGTCGCCGGCGTCGTCGAGGGGCGGTTCAGCGAACAGCGAATCGACCAGTCGGTGCACCGCCTTTTCGAGATGAAGGCTCGGCTCGGCCTCGACCGCCGCCGGTTCGTCGATCTCGACAGCGTGCGCGCGTTGGTCGGCGACACGGCGCACGCCGGGCTGGCGCGCCTCATCGCCGAGCGCTCGATTACGATCGTCAAGGACTCGCTCCGCCAGCTCCCGCTCAGCCAGCTCCCGCGCGCGTCCCGCCTGCTGTCGATCGGCTACTCGCAGCGCGCAGAGCTGTACGCCAACGGCGCGCTCGACGCCGAGCTCCGGCGCGCGTTCCCGGTCACGCGCTCGCAATGGATCAACTCGGACGACCCGGCGACGAACTATCCACGCCTGCTGGCAATGGCCGACTCGGCGGACATCGTGATCGTTGCCAGCTATTTGGGCCACTCATCGACGATGGCGAGCATCGGCGCGCCCAAAGCGTTCAGCGACTTTGTCAACGACCTGGTGCAGCGCGGTCGCCACCCGATCGTCGTGGCGATGGGCAACCCGTATTTTTTGCAGCAAGTGCCGGCGACGGCCGCGTACGTGGTAGGATGGATGGGATTTCCCGTCTCGCAAACGGCGATGGGACGGGCGCTGGTAGGCGCGGCGCCGGTCACGGGGCGTCTCCCGATCCGCATTCCGCCGTTCGCGGCGATCGGCGCCGGTGAGTCGCGCGCGTCGTCGCCGCCGCCGCGGTGACGCGCCGCCGAGCACGACGCCCGTGAGAAGGCGCGTGGCGCGTTGCGCAAGTGCCGCGCGCGCGTAACCGGCGCCGGTGTTGATTGACGGCGAGGTACGAGTGCGCTAACATCGCACGTCGAGCCGAGGTGACATGAAACGATGGAAGATTCGTAGCGAGTTGTTACCAATTCGTTCGCAAGGCTTGACATTAGTAGCAAAAGGTGAATAATTCGCGCTCGATGCGCGAACGTCCCTCGGCCCGCCGCAGTGCACTGTCCGTCGATGTGTTGACGATGACGCCGCACGGCGCCCGCCTCGCCCTACTCCTCAATCGAGCCGCAGACCCTCGCGCCAAAGAGCGCTGGGAGCTGCCGTGGGACGTGCCGCGCCCCGGCGAGGCGCTCGACGACGCCGCCATGCGCGCCGCGCGCGCGCCGCTCGGGCGGGCGCCGTCGACGATCGAGCAGGTGGGCGCGATCGGCGATGGCCGCCGGCACCCCGGCCGTGCCGGCGTGTCGATCGGATTCCTGGCGCTGGTGCCCGCCGGCGCGCCGGCGCCGGTGGGCGGCGCCTCGGCGTGGTTTCCCGTCGACGAGCTCCCACCGCTCCCGCCCCGCCAGCGCGCCCTCGTCGACGCCGGGCTCACGGCGCTCCGCACGCGTCTCGAGATCTCCCCCGTCGCCTTCCGGCTGCTCCCGGCCGCGTTCACGCTCAGCCAGCTCCAGGAGATCTACGAGCTTCTGCTCGGTCGGCGCTTGCACAAGGCGAGCTTCCGCCGCGCCCTGCAAGCGGCATGGCTCGTTGAGCCAACCGATGAGTGGCGCAGCGAGGGGCGCGGTCGTCCCGCCCAGCTCTTCCGCTTTGCCCCCCGCAAGCGCCGCGGCGGTCGTCGCGGCGTGCGCTTTGACGCGATGATCTAGCCCCGCCACACGGTCGGGCCCCTCCCGGACTCGCAAAGACGTTAGACATGAACAGGCAAGCGGCGCAACGAGCTCGCGCCGCGCCGACGTCTTCACGCCTTGTGTCCGTCGCGAACCGCATTCCCCATTGCGCGTCGGCCGGGCCGAAACGTTACGGGAACCCCGCGTATCCGTGGTGTATTAGTTGCAATATGCCACTAACGTCGAAGGCATACGACGACACGGGGAGACGATATGGCCAAACGGATGGTGACGACGCGCCGGATCCCGGCCCGCCAAGCGATCGGATGCACCGCCGCCGACCTCCACGCGAAACCGAGCGTGAACGGCGACCAGTTGCCGCCCGCGGCGCGCGTGGTCGTCTCTCGCGCCGGCGTCCCATGGCTCGTGTCGCTTGTGGCCCGGGTCGCCTCCGAGGACGTCGAGACCGGCGCGGTCAGCGGCCGCCTCATCCTTCGCTTCGAGAGCATGAGCCGTCCGGGCCACGCCACCAGAATCCTCAACGTTCGCGCCCTCTCCCTCGATGACCTGGATGACGACGCGCTGCGCGAATCGCTGTCATCGAGAAAGGTACGAGCTTTGGCTAGGGGCTAGGCACTGTAAGGGCGCACAGGACGGGAAAGGTGAAAGGAGTCCATCTCCTTTCACCTTTTTCCAACGCCAGGCCAACGCCCTACGCCCTGTTCTTGGCGTTCCACCGAATCAGGCCGCGCGCCACCGCGACGTTGTCCGACGCGATCTGGTACAGCTCCCGGAAAACGTCGGCGGACGTGGCGCCGGTCGCTTCGGCTATGACCGGAGGCTCGTGTCCCTCGCGGCGCACGCGGTCGCCGCGGCGCTCGACCGCGATGCGGGCGCGGACGCGCTCGTCGGCGGCGTCGGTTCGCTCGATGACCACACGGCCACCGCCGGGCAGCTCGCGCGCATAGAGAAGCTCGGGATCGGTCATCAGTCGCGACGCTCGCGCGATGCGGTCATCGGCACGTTCAGCACGCCGTCGGCCGGCAGGATGCGACGCACCGCAATCAGCCGCTGGCCGAACCACGTCGCCTCGCTCGGCGAGCCGGAGAAATGGTCCAGCTTCACGCGCCCGCCGCGTGACGACGCGTGGATGATCGTGTCGCCGCCGATATAGATCGCGATGTGCTGCGCGCCGCGTCCGCCCCAAAAAAAGAGGAGATCGCCCGGCTTCAAGTCGCCCGGATATGGTGCGTCGCCAATCGTCGCCTGCTCGTGCGCGGTTCGCGGCAGTGCAATCTGATGTTGCGCGAAGACGTAGCGCACGAAACCCGAGCAGTCGAACGCGCCCGGCTCGTCGCCACCCCACACGTACGGCTGGCCGAGAAACCGGCGCGCGGAGCGCACGAGGTCCTCGCCGTAGACGAGTCCGCGCACGTGCACGACCGAGGTCGACTGGTGCGCCGCGCTTTTCTGCGCGCGCGCAGGTCGAGCCAACATGGCGGCGGCCACTAACAGGAAAGCCGCCCATCGAACGCGGAGGGAGAGCGCCATCACCGAACTGACGACCGAGCCCCGCCGCGGTAATGCGACGCGACAAGCCCCAGATATCTAAGAGTTTGCCAACGATCGTAAGGCCTGTTTTGAGTTGGCTTTCTTCATCCCTGCCGCCCACACATCGCCGAGCTTCGCCAGCCGAGCGGGAACGGTCTCGATCGTGAAGTCGCGCAGGTCGAGACTGGCCGCGACTTCCTTCCAGGTGAGGGGCGTCGAAACGGTGGCGTCCGGCTTCGCGCGGACCGCGTACGCTCCGGCCACGGTTTTCCCTTTGATATTTTGCAGATAGTCGACGTACACCGCGCCCGGCGGCCGCGCTTTTACCGACCGCACGATCGTCGCCAGCTTCGGATGCGACTCGGCGACGCGCGTCGCC
>JBDUCS010000134.1:0-9765 GCA_040003335.1 Gemmatimonadaceae bacterium
TCGACGAGCTCCGAGTAGCGCGCGATCCATCCGCGCCAGTCGAGCGTGCGGCCGCGCTCCTCGAGCTCCATCGCGCGGAAGCGCTCGACAAAGGCCCGCGCGATCGCCTGCTGCCGGATGCGCGCCCCCTCGAGCACCTTCGTCACCACCGACAGCACTTGGCGCGGATTGATCGGCTTGATGAGATAGTCGCGGACGTCGGCACCGAGCGCCTCACGCAGCGTCGAGTCGTCCTCGCTCTTCGTCACCATGACGATGGGCAGGAGCGCATCGAGCTCGCGAATCTCCCGAAATGCCTCGAGCCCGCGCTTGCCCGGCATCTGCTCGTCCAGGAGCACGAGACCGTATGCCTTGCGCCGGAGCATCTCGACGGCGTCGTCGGCGTTGCTCGCCGTATCGACCTCGAAACCCTTCTCCTTGAGAAAAATGCGGTGCGACTCGAGGAGATCGATTTCGTCGTCGACCCACAGGATGGCTTTCGAGGCGGTGGGCATCGGGAAAAACTACCGGTGCGCGGTGCGCGGCGCCATCTTGTGCGCGTGCCGCTTCCCTACTCGCTCGCGCCGACACGCTTCCCATTTCCCGCCCTCGCGCGCCGCGCCGGACGGTCGGCGATCGGCGATGGGCGCGAGTCCGCGCTCGCGTGTCTGATGGCGGCGCGGCTCGCCGCGGCGATGCTCCCGCCGGTGGCGCTCTCGCTTGCCGCGCGTGCCGCGCGCGCGACGGCCGCCCGGGCGTGGTTCGCGTCGCTCGCGCTCCCGGCTGCGATGCGCGCACCGCTCGCTCGCCTCGCCGACGCGACGGCGAGCGAGGCGATGGACGCCGCGGACGCGGTACGCGCCCTCGCCGCCGCCGCGGCGGGCGCGCTCGATGCGGCGGCTCGTGCCGAGCTCGTATTGCTCGCCGACCGGCTCGCGGCCCGCGATGCCGCCGGCCGGTAGCCGCTGGAGCGGCGAGCGCGCCGCACGAACGGCGCTCACGTCGCTACTCGCGTGTTAGCGGCAGCGAGCAGGCCGGGCGCGTCTTTTTTCTTCGCATGGGCCCTCGCCTACGTCTCGATCGCCGGCGGACTCCTGGCCGCGCGCGGGACACAGCTGGCGATCGGCGAGTAGAACGTCGGTCGCGCGACGGCTTGCCCCTCGCCCGCGGGCGCTAGCATCGTTGTGGGATGACGAACCCGAGCGATTCCCTGGTCAGCAAGCTCGTGCAGCGGATGGACGCCGTGTCGGACGGCGGCCTCGTGCACGACACCGTGCCGACCGGGTTCCCGAGCATCGACAAGCTCCTCGGTGGCGGGCTGCGGCGCGGCGACCTCGTCGTGCTCGGCGGCGATGTCGGCGCGGGGAAGTCGGCGCTAGCGCTGGCGATCGCGCTGCGGATCGTCGGGGGAGGCCGGCGCGCGCTCGTACTGTCGAGCGAGATGTCGGCGGAGCGCATCGCCGAGCGCGCGCTGGCGATCGAGGGACGCGCGCCGATCGATGACCTGCGTGCCGGTAAGGTCACCGATGAAGCGCGCGCCGCGCTCGGCGTCGCCGCGCTCAGGTTGCGCGACGCGATGCCGACGATCGCGCGGCTCGTGCCGACCGGCGCGGCGGGCATCATCGAAGGCATCCTCGCGTCGAAGGCGGTCGACGTGGTCGTGATCGATTCGCTGCAAGGCGCGCCGGCCGGAGCGGCGGCGCAGGATGAGGAAATCGCTGCATGCTTGCGCGCGCTCAAGGCGGCCGCGGTCGAGCACGACGTGACCATTCTCGTGGTGTCGCACCTCCCATCGCTCGCCCGCGACCGCGCCGATCCGCGGCCGGCGCTCGACGACTTTGGCGCCCTCGGCGCTGTGAAGCAGCACGCCGACGTCGTGCTGGGGCTGTTCCGCGAGGAGATGTACAATCGGGAACGCTCGAACGACGGCGCGACGGAGCTCGCGATCCTCAAGAACCGCAACGGCGCGACGGCGTACGTCGACCTGTACTTCTACAAGCAGTGGCTGCGGTTCGAGGACATGATCGAGCCTGATCGGTGAAATCGGAAATGAATCGCGAAAAACAAAACGAATCCGCGACAGCGAAACCGTAAACGTGAAGCCGTAAGCGCCGCGCGAGCTCGCGACCGGCGCTTACATCTTCACATTTTACCTTTTGCTGTTGCGGATTCGTTGTTCGCGTTTCGTTTTCGAAGCTGTGATTCGTTCCATACATCGCGCAGCGGCACCCGTCGAACCGCGAGGAGCGTCGTGCCACGGAAGAGGCGAGACGCGATGACGAGCAACACGGCCGACGTGAGCGCGCCCGTGGTGAGGGAGCCGGCGATGACGGGCATCGGGACTTCGCCCAACGCCGCGCGCATGAGCAGCATGGTTGGCGTGAAGAGCGGCACCCACGTGAGCTGGCGCGCCGTCGCCCCGGCGGGATTGGCGACGAGCGCGATCGTGATCACGAACGGCGACACGAGCACGAGCGCGAACAGCTGCTGGTAGAGGTACGCTTCGCGCTCGGCGCTTACGACCGACGCGAGGAGCGTGTAGAGGCTGGCGTAGATCAGATAGCCGACCGCGTAGCACGACAGGAAGAGAAGCGTCATGCGGGGGCCGGCGCTGCCGAGCAGCCGCAGCAGCGGAGGCATGCCGAGGACCGCTGAGAGCGCGAAGCCGGCGCCGATCCACACCATGAACTGCGTCATCGACACGGCCGCGTAGCCGATGATCTTGCCGACGAGGAGCTCCAGCGGCTCGATGCTCGACAGCAGCACCTCCACCATGCGGCTCGACCGCTCCTCCATCACGCTGCGCAGCAGGGCCTGCGACTGCGACGTGACGCCGAGGAACAGGAAGATCATCAACAGCAACGCGAGGAGCTGCGGACCTCCGGCGCGCACGGCGTTATCGGGCATCTGCTCGATTCCCTGCCGCGTCGCGATCCACCCGGGCAAGAGCGACACCCCGACCATCAAGCCGGGCACGAGCAGCGACACGACGAGGAACGACTTGTTGAAGACCGTCTCCCGCCACTCACGGAGCGCAATGGCGCGGACGCGGGCTCTTCGCATCTCGATATATTAGCGGTGATCGGTGCTCGGTGTTCGGTGATCGGCCGGTCCGAGCCCACCGGATTGCGCGGAACACCAAGTATTTAGTTTTGGCGACAGCACCCGATCGCCGAACATCGATCACCGCTCGCCGTACCCGTTGCGATCGAACCCTTGCTCAGGGCACAGAAATGGCGGGTCACAGTAAATGGAAGCAGATCAAGCACTACAAGGCGGCGACCGACGCGAAGCGCGGGGCGCTGTTCACCAAGCTGATCCGTGAGATCACCGTCGCCGCGAAGTTCGGCGGCGGAGACCCCGCCGGCAATCCGCGGCTGCGCACGGCGATCGATGCGGCGAAGGCGTCGTCGATGCCGAAGGAGAACATCGAGCGCGCGGTGAAGAAGGGGACCGGCGAGCTCGAAGGCGTGGAGTACCAGGACGTCGTGTACGAGGGATACGGGCCGGGTGGCGTGGCCTTCGTCATCTCGGCCGTCACCGACAATCCGACGCGGACGGTCGCCGAGGTGCGCTTCAAGCTCTCGCGTCACGGCGGCAACCTCGGCGCCACCAACTCCGTGGTCTGGATGTTCGAGCGCAAAGGACAGATTCTCATCGACGCGACCACCTACCCGGACGAGGACGCCGTGCTCGAGCTCGCGGTCGACGCCGGCGCGGAAGACTTCCGGCGCGAAGGCGATTCGTACGTCGTGACGACGGACCCGATGTCGTTCCTCACCGTCAAGGGCGCGATGGAAGCGAAGGGACTGAGCGCGCAGGAGTCGGAGATCGCGATGATCCCCAAAAACACGGTAAAGGTCGAGGGGAAGACGGCCGAGCAGATCCTCAAGCTGTACGAGGAGCTCGACGAGCTCGACGACGTACAGAAGGTTGCGGCGAACTTCGACATCGACTTCGCGGAGATGAGCGGGTGATGGGCACCCGGTGTTAGTACTGGGAATCGATCCCGGCACCGCGGCCACCGGATACGGCGTCGTGCGCGGCGAGGCGTTCGGGACGCTCGCGCTCGTGGAGTGCGGCGTGATTCGCACGCAAGCGCGAGAGGCGCTCGCGGTGCGGCTGCGCGAGATCTACGACGAGGTGCGCGGGCTGATCGAGCGCCACCGGCCCGACGCGCTCTCCGTCGAAGACGTCTTTTACGCGCGAAACGTGCGCACGACGATCGTGCTCGGCCACGCGCGCGGCGTGATCCTGCTCGCCGCCGAGCAGGCGGGCGTCGAGATCGCCGAATATCCGCCGGCGGAGATCAAGAAGGCGGTGGTCGGCACCGGCTCGGCGACAAAAGAGCAGGTGCAGTTCATGGTCTCGCGGCTGCTCCGTCTCAAGACGCCGCCGCAGCCGACGGACGCGGCCGACGGCGTCGCGGCCGCGCTGGCGCACATCATGAGCGCGAAGATTCCGAAGATCGCCGAGATTCAGCAGACGGGTCCGAGCGCCGGCCGGAGGCGCCCGTGATCGCGCAAGTGAGGGGGACGCTGATCGCCAAGGATCTCGACCGCGTCGAGCTCCTCACGGCGGGCGGCGTCGCCTACGAGCTGACGGTGCCGCTCGGCACGTACGAGACGCTGCCGAAGGTCGGCGAGCCGTTGACGCTCCACACGCATCTCGTCGTGCGCGATGACGGATGGCAGCTCTTCGGCTTCGCCACGCCGTACGAAAAGCGCGTCTTCGCGCGCGTCTTGTCGGCGCAGGGGATCGGGCCGTCGCTGGCGATGGGGATGCTGTCGGCGCTCAGCGCCGACCGCCTCGTGCGCGCGATCCGCGAAAAGGACATCCCGACGCTGCAGGGCGTTCCGCGCGTCGGCCGCAAGAAAGCGGAGCGTCTGATTCTCGATTTGGGCGACAAGCTCGACGAGCTACAGGGCGACGGCGGCGCACGTGGCCCACGTCCCGATGGCGCGCACGCCGATGATGCGATTCGCGCGCTCGTTTCGCTCGGCTACTCGGCCAGCGACGCGGAAAAGGCGGTGCGCAAAGCGATCGATGACGGGCCGAAGGGGCTGTCGGCTCCCGAGCTCATCCGGGTGGCGTTGGGAAAGGTCGGGGATAGGAGCTAGCCGTAGGCCGACGTTCGAAATCGGGATTTGGCGGTCGCCCGCGAACACTCTAGGCGAGCGCGACGGAATTGGAAAGACAGATATCCTCCTGTGGCGTCGTCGGATAGAAACCGCGCGTTGGTGGCACGGAGATTCCCTTGTGGCGTGCGTCGGCCGCACCTTCATCTCCCCGTCGCCAGGGCAACATGAGCTCCGTCATCAACGACCTGCGATACGCGCTGCGCACGCTGCGCCGCGCGCCCGGGTTCACCGCCGTCGCGGTGTTCTCGCTCGCGCTCGGACTCGGCGCGAACACGACGATTTTCAGCGCGGCCAACGCTATTCTGGCGCGGCCGATCGCCGGCACGAGCAATCCAGACCGCCTCGTGCGCGTGTACCGCGGGCACCACAGCCCGCTGGCGTATCCCGATTTTACCGTCGTGCGGGAACGCGCGACCGTCTTCGCCGATCTTGTCGGCGAGCGCATGCTATCGCTCTCGCGCACGGACGGCGCCGAGGCGCAGCGCGTCGCCGGCGCCATGACGACGGGGAATTTCTTCCTCGCCCTCGGCGTCCGCGCGGCGCTTGGGCGTCTCTACTCCGACGACACCAGTGGACACGCCGCGCCGGTCGCGGTGCTCAGCCACCGGTACTGGCAGAGCGCCTTCGCCGGC
Source organism: Gemmatimonadaceae bacterium (assembly GCA_040003335.1). Lineage (GTDB taxonomy): Bacteria > Gemmatimonadota > Gemmatimonadetes > Gemmatimonadales > Gemmatimonadaceae > JALZAE01. The sequence goes on from JBDUCS010000134.1 coordinate 5,753, forward strand.
GATGCGGGCGTCGTCGGCTCGATGATCGGGCTCAACGGGCACGCGTTCACCGTCGTCGGGGTCGCGGCGCCGGAATTCGCCAGCTCGGTACTCCCGTGGAGTCCCGATCTCTGGGTGCCGGTCACGGCATCGCAAACGCTCCTCGGCGTGGCGCCGTCGCGGTGGGGCGGCGACATCTACACGACGGCGCGGCTCAAGCCGTCGGTCTCGCGGGAGCAAGCGAACGCGCAGCTCGCGGTGATCGTCGCGCAGATCGTCGCCGCGGACACGGAGCGTTCCAATCTCACGATGCGCGCCGAGCACGCCCGTGGCGTGAACGCAGAACTTCGTTCACCGGTCGCCGCCGCGTCGGCGTTTCTCCTCGTCGTCGTCGGCGTCGTGCTGCTGATCGCCTGCGCCAACGTGGCGAACCTTCTCTTGGCGCGCGCGACGTCGCGCCGCCGGGAGATCGCCATCCGGCTGGCCGTCGGCGCGAGCCGCTGGCGCATCGTGCGCCAAATGCTCACCGAAAGCGTGCTGCTCGCGATCGCCGGCGGTCTGCTCGGCTTCTTCCTCGCACTCTGGGTCTCGGACGCGCTGGCGTCCGCGTTCCCCACGCCCGGGCCGGAATCGGTGCGGCTGGACTTCGCGCCCGACGCAACGGTGCTGGTGTTCACCGCGGTCCTCTGCCTCGCGACGGCGATCGTGTTCGGACTCGCGCCGGCGCTGCAGGCTGTGTCGCCCTCGATGATCCCCTCGCTCAAGGACGACGGGACCGGCGGGCATCGCCGCTCGCGCCTGCGCTCGACGATCATCATCGGGCAGGTGTCGCTGTGCACGCTTCTGCTCGCCAGCGCCGCCCTGTTTCTCCGCAGCCTCAGCAACTCCGCCGTGATCGATCCTGGCTTCCGGACCGCGGGCATCGTGGACATGGCGGTCGACCTGCGCCCGCGCCTTCTCGATAGCGCGCAGAGCGGCGCGTTCTATCGCGAGCTGGAAAGCCGCGCGGCGGCGCTCCCGGGGATGCGCTCCGTGACGCTCGCCGCCGTCGTCCCGCTCGGCGGCACGAACATGGAGATGACCGTGTGGCCCGAGGGTGCGCCGGAGACGCCGAGGGGCCAGCGCTCGCCGCACGCGTATTTCAACATCGTCGGCACGCGCTACCTGGAGACGCTCGGCATTCCGCTCGCGCGCGGGCGCGAGTTCACGAGCGAAGACCGGGTCGGCTCGCCGGCCGTCGTCGTGATCAATGAGACGTTGGCTGCGCGGTTCTGGCCCAAGGCGAACGCGATCGGCAAGCGCATCAGCGTCGAGAGCGCGAAAGGACCGTGGGTCGAGGTCGTCGGCATCGCGAAGAACACCAAGTACAACTCGCTCGGCGAGAATCCGCCGTCGTTCATGTACCTGCCGTTCGCGCAGGACGCGCGCGCGGCCATGGTGCTCCAGGCGCGCGCCGACGGACCGATGGCCCCGACGCAGGGCGCGCTGCAGCGGATCGTGCGCGCGATCGACCCGGCGCTCCCCCCGGTGAGCGCCGTGCCGATCGCCGACGACATGCGCATCACCCTGCTCCCGGCGCAAGCGGGCGCCGCGCTCCTGTCGGTGTTCGGCGCGCTGGCTCTCATGCTGGCCTCGGTGGGCATCTACGGCGTCGCCGCCTACTCGGTCGCCCAGCGCACACGTGAGATCGGCATCCGAACCGCGCTCGGTGCCAGCCGTGGCGACGTGTTGCGTCTCGTCCTCGGCGAATCGATGCGGCGCGTGGGCATCGGCTTGGCGATCGGCCTCGTTTCGGCGCTCGCCGTTGCGCGCATCCTGACGTCGGTGCTGCACGAGGTGAGTCCGACCGACCCACTCACTTTCATCGCGACCCCGCTAGCCCTGGGGGCGATTGCCGCACTGGCGTCGTATTTCCCCGCTCGGAAGGCGGCCAGAGTTGATCCCGCGATCACGTTGAGAAACGAATAGCGAGGGACGAGGGCACCTAGCACCGAGCACCTAGCAGCTTCAGATTCCCGGAATGCTCTCCGCCTCCCGCACCCGCCCCTTTTCCGAATCCGTCATCAGAGAGATGACGCGCATCGCCAACCAGCACGATGCGATCAACCTGGCGCAAGGGTTTCCGGACTTCGCCATGCCCGCCCCGATGAAGAATGCGGCGTGCGCGGCGATTCAAGGGGACATCAACCAGTACGCGATCACGTGGGGATCGCCGGCGCTGCGACTCGCGCTCGCCGAGAAGTACCGGCGCTTCTACAACATGGAGTTCGACACGGAGACGGAGATCACCGTGACGTGTGGCGCGACGGAAGCGCTCGCGGCGACGTACCTCGCGTTGATCGATCCGGGCGACGAAGTGATCGTGCTGGAACCGTTCTACGAGAACTATGGGCCGGACGCGATCCTCGCCGGTGCAAAGCCGGTCTACGTGCCGCTCGAGGCGCCGCACTGGACGCTCGATGTCGCGCGGCTGCGGGCGGCGTTCACGCCGCGTACGAAAGCGATCGTCCTCAACACGCCGCACAATCCGACGGGACGCGTCTTTACGCGCGCCGAGATGACGGCGATCGCCGAATTGTGCCAGGAGTTCGACGCGTGGGTCTTCACCGACGAGCCGTACGAGCACATCACGTACGCCGGCTCGCATCACGTGATGGCGACGCTCCCCGGCATGCGCGAGCGTACGGTGACGATCTCGTCTCTGTCGAAGACGCTCAGCATCACGGGATGGCGCATCGGCTACGCGATCGCCCCGGCGAAGGAGTCGCTGGCGATCCGGAAGATCCACGACTTCCTCACCATCGGCGCGCCGGCGCCGCTGCAGGCGGCGGCGGCGATCGGTGTCGGCTTCGATGCCGACTACTACAATCACCTCGCGCTCGACTATCGCGAGCGTCGCGAGTACATGCTGCCGGTGCTGCGCGACGCCGGCTTCAAGTTCGCGACGCCCGAGGGCGCGTACTACGTGTTCGCCGATATCTCCGACCTCACGGATGAGGACGACGACACGTTCGCGAAGTGGATGACGCGCGAGGTCGGCGTGGCGACGGTGCCGGGCTCGAGCTTCTACGCGAACGCGGCACACGGCCACAATTACGTGCGCTTCGCGTTCTGCAAGAAGCTCGAGACGCTCGAGCGCGCGGCCGAACGGCTCGCCGCGCTCAAGGCTCGCGTGTGAGATCCGTCCGACGGTGGCGGATGCACGCCGCCGTCGCCCTCGCGCTCTCTCTTGCGGCGATGGGATGCGCGCGACGGCGCCCCGGTCCGGTGCTCGCTCCCGGGAGCTCGACGGAGACCATGCAGGCGGGCGGGCGCGCGCGCGCGTACGTGCTGCACGTTCCGCCGCGCTACTCGCCCGCCGCGCCCGCCGCGCTGCTGCTCGTGCTGCACGGCTTCGGCGGTAATGGGCTCCAGATGGAGGATGGCACGAAGCTCAGCGCGCTCGCCGACACCGCCAATGTCATCGTCCTGTATCCCGACGGGCTGCGCAATTACGGCTTCGCCGGCCCGCGGCACTGGGCCACCGTCGGTGACGACACCGACATCGAGTATCTCCGCGCGCTGATCGAAGCAGCCCTGCGGCGCTTTCGGATCGACTCGCAACGCGTCTACGTCGCCGGATTCTCCAACGGCGCCACGATGACGTATCGCGCCGGTGCCGAGTTGTCGGACCGCATCGCGGCGATCGGCCTCGTCGCCGGCTCGGCGGACCGGCTCCGCCCGAACGGCACCCCGGCGGCGCTTCGTGCGGCACTGCGTCCCATCTCCGTCGTCGCGATGCACGGCGTGCTCGACGACCGCGTGCCGTACAGTCGCGGCGCGTCGCGCACCTTCGCCGACGCAATGGCCTACTGGCGCGCGCGGGATGAATGCTTGGCGCCGGCGGAGCGACAGACGTCGCACGAGGGCAATCTGGTCGCGGAGCGATCGTCGGGCTGCGCCGGCGGCACCGAGCTCTTGTACTACACGGTGGTCGACGGCCACCACACCTGGTTCACGCCGCAGCCCGACGCCGCGCACGCGATCTCGTCGAC
>JBDUCS010000135.1:0-9759 GCA_040003335.1 Gemmatimonadaceae bacterium
CTCGGCCATCGCGCGCGACGAGCTGTTCGGTCCGGTGCTGGCGACCTTCGTCGCCGCCGACGTGGAGGAGGCGATCGCGATCGCCAACAACACGCGCTACGGCTTGAGCGCGTCGCTCTTCACGCGCGACCTCCGCACGGCGCTCGACTACGTGCACCGCATCGACGTCGGACTCGTGCGCGTGAACGGCGACACGACGGGCGTCGACCCGCACGCGCCATTCGGCGGCATGAAGGGCTCGAGCTCGGGGAGCCGCGAGCAAGGGCCGGCCGCGCGCGATTTCTACACCGAGACCAAAACCGTACAGGTGAACCGGTGAGCGGGCGGGCGCTGGCGATGCCCGCGACAATGCACATCATCGATTCGCACACCGAGGGCGAGCCGACGCGCGTGGTGATCGACGGCTGGCCCGAGCCGCGCGGTGCGACGATGCCGGAACGCCGCGACGACATGCGCGCGCGCTTCGACCACCTCCGGCGCGCGGTGGTGAACGAGCCGCGCGGCCATTCGGCCATCGTCGGGGCATTGCTCACCCCGCCGGTGAGCGACGGCGCGACGGCAGGCATCGTCTTCTTCAACAACGGCACGTACCTCGGCATGTGCGGTCACGGGCTGATCGGCGTCGTGACGACGCTGGCGCATCTCGGGCGGCTCGGGCCGGGCGCGGCCACCTTCGACACTCCCGTTGGACGCGTGCGCGCCGAGCTCGAAGCGAGCGGCGCCGTGACGATCGAGAACATCGCCGCGCGCGTGCACGCGCTCGATGTGAGCGTCGACGTGCCGGGGATCGGGCGCGTCACCGGCGACATCGCCTGGGCCGGCAACTGGTTCTACATCGTGCACGACGAGGCCGCCCGGATTGACCTGTCGCACGCGCGCGAGCTGACGCGCCGCACGCAAGCGATCCAGGACGCGCTCGACATGGCGCGCATCACGGGCGCGAACGGCGAGGCGATCGATCACATCGAGCTCTCGTCGCCGCCGTCGCGCGACGATGCCGACAGCCGCAACTTCGTCCTCTGCTCCGGCGGCGACTACGACCGCTCGCCGTGCGGCACCGGCACCTCGGCGCGCATGGCGGTGCTGCACGCGCGCGGCGCGCTCGCGATCGGCGAGATGTGGCGCCAGGAGAGCGTGACGGGGAGCCTGTTCACCGGCTGGCTCACCGCGGGCGAGAACGGCGCGATCGTCCCGCACATCCGCGGCACGGCGTTCATCACCGGCGAGTCGACGCTGCGCTTCGATCCACGCGATCCGTTTCGCGCCGGACTCGGATCGTCGTGACCAGCGCGGGTCGCCCCGACGCGATCGTCATCGGCGCCGGGATCGTCGGCGCGGCATGCGCCGAGGCGCTCTCGCGCGATGGACTTCGCGTGCTGGTGCTCGACGCGGGATTCGCCGGCGGCGGCACGACGGCCGCGGGGATGGGCCACCTCGTCGCGATGGACGACTCGCCGGCGCAGCTCGCGCTCACCTCGTATTCACTCGAGTGCTGGCGGGCGCTCGCGCCCGAGCTCGGTCGCGAGATCGCGCTGCGTGAGTGCGGCACGCTCTGGATCGCCGAGAACGACGAGCAGCTCGCGGCGGTGCGCGCGAAGAAGCGCCTCTATCATGAGCGCGGGCTGGCCGCCGAGGAGCTCGACGCGCGCGCGCTCGCGAGCGCGGAGCCGCGATTGCGCGAGGGACTGGCCGGCGCGCTCCACGTGGCCGGCGACGCCGTGCTCTATCCGCCGTGCGCCGCGCTGCGGCTACTCGCGCTGGCGCGCGCGCGGGGCGCCGAGCTGCGCGAGGGATGGCGCGTGCTCTCGATCGGCGGCGGGGGAGTGCGTGGTGCGCGCGAGACGATCTCCGCCGGCGTGATCGTGATCGCGACCGGCGCCGACGCGCCGCGTCTCACGCCCGGCCTTCCGATCGTGCCGCGGAAGGGTCATCTCGTCATCACCGACCGGCATCCCGGCTTCTGTCATCACCAGCTCGTCGAGCTCGGCTACCTCACGAGCGCGCACGAGATGACCGCCGAGTCCGTCGCCTTCAACGTGCAGCCACGCGAGACGGGGCAGCTCTTGATCGGGTCATCGCGCGAGCTGGTTGGACTCGACGCGACGATCAACCGGCCGCTCGTCGCTCGCATGCTGGCGCGCGCCGCGTCGTTTCTTCCGGCCATCGCCGCATTGTCGGCGATCCGCGTCTGGACCGGCTTCCGGCCGGCGACGCCCGACTCGCTGCCGCTCATCGGCGCGTGGGAAACTGGGGAGAACGTGATGATCGCTGCCGGCCACGAGGGGCTGGGCATCACTACGGCCACCGGCACGGCGCGCATCATCGCAGACCTGGTCGCCGGACGCGCTCCGGCAATCGATGCGGCGCCCTACTCGCCGGTGCGCGGGCACGCCGCGGCGGTGCACTGACGTGAGCGACCAGCAAGCGAGTGACGAGCTGATGCTGATCGTGAACGGGCGGACGACCCGCGTGCGTCCCGGCACAACCGTCGCCGCGGCGCTCGTGTCGCTCGACGCGCTGGCCTTCCGCATGTCGGCGAGCGGCGAGCCTCGCGGTCCGCTCTGCGGGATGGGGACGTGTCACGAGTGCCGCGTCGCGATCGACGGCGTCCCACACCGACGCGCGTGCCTGGTTGCCGTCGCCGAGGGCATGCGGGTGACGACCGATGCGTGACGCCGACGTCGCGATCGTCGGCGCCGGTCCGGCTGGGATCGCCGCCGCGGTGCGCGCGTCGCAATCGGGCGCGCGCGCGCTCGTGCTCGATCGCGGGCTCGCCGCGGGCGGTCAGATTTGGCGCCAGGGACCGGGCACGCACATCCCCGCCCTCGGGCGCGGGTGGCTCCGCACGCTCGCCGCGTCCGGCGCGTCGGTCGTCGCGAGTGCGAGTGTGACCGACATCGCGATCGGCCGCGACGGGGCGTTCACGCTCTTCTTCGAGCGGAACGGCGACGCCGACCGCGTCACGGCGCGGGCGATCGTGCTGGCAACGGGCGCGCGCGAGCGCTTCGTTCCCTTTCCCGGCTGGACACTCCCCGGCGTCGTCGGCATCGGCGGTGCGCAGGCGCTCCTCAAATCGGGCGCGTCGTTCGCCGGAAAGCGCGTCGTGATCGCCGGCTCGGGCCCGCTGTTGCTCCCGGTCGCATCATCCATGACGCGCGCCGGCGCGCGCGTGATGCTCGTCGCCGAGCAGGCGCGGCCGGCCGCGGCGGCGCGCTTCGCGGCCGGGTTGTGGCGCGCGCCGGCGACGCTGGCGCAGGCGATGCGCTATCGCGCCGGCTTCGCGCGCACGCGGTACTCGTTAGGCACTTGGACGGTAGCGGCGCTCGGCGACGACCGCGTGCGCGCGGTTACGGTGAGCGATGGCGGGCGCACGCGCACGATCGAGTGCGACGTGCTCTGCACGGGCTACGGGCTTGTGCCGAGCACTGAGGCGGCGCGACTCCTGGGATGCGCTGTGGAGCACGGCGCCGTCGTCGTCGACGAGGATCAGGAGACGACTGTCGCCAACGTCTATGCCGCGGGCGAAGCGACGGGCGTCGGCGGCGCCGAGCTGGCGATCACCGAGGGCGAGATCGCCGGCGGCGCGGCGCGCGGCCGGCGCGGCGAGGGCGCGTCGCTGGCGGGGCGCCGCGCGCGCGGGCGGCATCACGCGCGCCGCCTCGACGAGGCGTTCGCATTGCGCGACGAGCTGCGCGCCGCGGCGACGCCGGAGAGCATCGTCTGCCGCTGTGAGGACATCGCGGTCGGTGAAATACGCGCGCACTGGACGGCACGGCAGGCGAAGCTCTACACTCGGTGCGGTATGGGACCCTGCCAGGCGCGCGTCTGCGGGCCGGCGCTCGAGTTTCTCTACGGTTGGGCGCCGGATAGCGTGCGCGCCCCACTCGAGCCGGCGCGCGTCTCGACACTGATCGATTCGACCACATGATGCCGATGATGACGACCTCTACGACTTCCGGAGTCGACTGATGGACAAGGCCAGCTGGCGCGGCGTCTTTCCCGCGATCACCACACCGTTCCGCGACGACCTCACGGTCGACCACGATTTCTTGGCGACGCATGCTTCGTGGCTGATCGACAACGACTGCCGCGGTATCGTCGCGCTCGGCTCACTCGGCGAGGCGGCGACGCTCTCGTTCGATGAGAAGGTGGCGATTCTCGCGACGCTCGTGCGCGCCGTGGGAGATCGCGTACCGGTCATCGCAGGGATAGCGGGGCTGGCGACGGCCGAATGCGTCGCGCTCGCGAAGCGCGCGCAGGGCGTCGGCTGCCAGGGACTGATGGCGCTCCCGCCCTACGTCTACCTCGGCGACTGGCGCGAGACCGAGGCACACTTCAGCGCCGTGATCTCGGCGACGCCGCTCTCCTGTATGCTCTACAACAATCCGATCGCCTACGGCACCGACGTCTCGGCGATGCAGATGCGGGAGCTGGCGCGCCACGACAACCTGCATGCCGTCAAGGAATCGAGCGGCGACGTGCGGCGCGTGACGGCCGTCCGCGAGACGCTCGGTGACCGGTTGGCGATCTTCGCCGGCCTCGACGACATGATCGTCGAGGCGATGGCGATGGGCGCCAGCGGCTGGATCGCCGGCCTCGTGAACGCGCTGCCTAACGAGAGCGTGCGACTCGTCGACCTTTGCGCCGCCGGCAAGCGTGACGAGGCGACCGCGCTCTACGAATGGTTTCTCCCGTTGCTCCGCATGGACACGGTCCCCAAGTTCGTGCAGCTGATCAAGCTCGCGCAGACCGCGGTCGGTCGCGGGTCGCCGCGCGTGCGCCCGCCGCGGCTGGAGCTCGTCGGTGCCGAATTACTTTCGGCGCAGACCCTGATAGCCGAGCGACTAAAGGCAGTCAGAGGTTAGGTGCTTGGGCCTAGGGACACTGCCCATCCCTATTCCCGTTCTTGCGGTCCCTAACACCAGGCCCCAAAACTCCTTCTCGATCTGACCCCTCCACCCGGAATCCTCTCATGCCTACCCGCCGAGACTTTCTCCTCACCTCTTCGGTGTCCGTCGCCGGCGCGGCGATCGGGGCTTCGGTCGCGAACGCCGGGCTACGCGATGCCGGATCGACGGCGATCTCGCCCGCACAGCTCTCCGACACGACAAAGGTGAAAGGGCTCCCGCCGGCGATCGCCGCGCTCAAGTCGATGCGCGACCGAGCGACGCCGATCACGGTCGATGAGCGGCGCGCGCGGATCGAGAAAGCGCGACGGCTGATGCGCGAGCAAGGGATCGACGCGATCCTCCTCACCGGCGGCACGTCGCTCGACTACTTCACGAGCATCAAGTGGGGACTGAGCGAGCGGCTCCTCGCGTTCGTGCTCCCCGTGAACGGGCGCGCGTTCGTCGTCAGTCCGGCATTCGAGCGCGATCGGGCGCTGGAGCAGATCGCGGCCGGCCCGATGGCCGGCGACGGTGACGTGATGACGTGGGATGAGCACGAGAGTCCGTTCGCCCTCGTGGCCGACGGTCTCAAGGCGCGCGGCATCGGCGCCGGCACGCTCGGCGCCGAGGAGACCGTGCGCTACGTCTTCACGGACAACGTGTCGAAGGCGGCGCCGGCACTGAAGGTGGTGAGCGCGACCCCGGTGACCGCTGGATGCCGCGGGGTGAAATCCGACCATGAGGTGGCGCTGATGCGCCTCGCCAGCGCGGTGACGCTCAAGGCGTACGAGGCGGCGTACCGCTCGCTCAAGCCCGGCATGACGCAGAATGACTTCGCCGAGCTGGTGTCGGCGGCCCACAAGCAGCTCGGCTTCACCGGCGGCGCCGGCGTACAGGTCGGCAAGTTCTCCGCTCTTCCGCACGGATCGATCACGCCACAACGCATCGAAGAGGGAACGATTCTGCTGATGGACGGCGGCTGCACGGTCGAGGGCTACCAATCCGACCTGAGCCGCACGTTCGTGCTCGGCAAGCCGAGCGACAAGATGCGGAAGGTGTTCGACATCGTGCACCTCGCGCAGGCGACGGCGGTGAAGACGGCGCGTCCGGGATTGGCGTGCGAAGCGGTCGACGCGGCGGCGCGCGGTGTGATCACAAGTGCCGGCTACGGACCCGACTACAAGTACTTCGGTCACCGTGTCGGCCATGGCATCGGCATGGACGGCCACGAGTGGCCGTATCTCGTTCGCGGGAACACGCTCGCGCTCGCGCCGAACATGACGTTCAGCGATGAGCCGGGCGTTTACATTCCGGGCGAGTTCGGCGTTCGCCTCGAGGACGACATGCTCATCACGGCCGACGGCGCGACGCTCCTCACGCCGCAAAGCCCGTCCTTGGAAGATCCGTTCGGGAGCTGAGCATTCACCGGCCCGTGCCTGACGTTCGCCGCGCCTGGCATGCGCTTCACCCCTCGCGCGTTGTCGTGTGCGGCGTCTGCGACGACTCTTCACGTCGCACGCGGCCGCGACACACCAGCGCACTGGCGATCAGTGAGTTGGCGTCCCGCCCCAGACAAACGACAACTGACGTTGGAGGCTACATGTTCGCTCGCCGAATCGTTCTCACCTTGGGCCTGGCGCTCACCGGCGCCGCGCTCGGCTGCAGCGGGAGCGGGGGCGGCACCGGGACGACGCCCGTCCTCACGACCGTGCAGCTCACGCCCGCCTCACCCACGCTCACGGTCGGCGCCACCGTGACGATGGTCGCCACGCCGTTGGACCAGACCGGCACGGCAATGGTCGGCGTTCCAGCCGCGACCTTCTCCACCAGCGATGCGACGAAGGCGAGCGTTGGCGCCGGAACGGGCCTCGTTACCGGCGTCGCTGCGGGCACGCCGTCGATCACCGCTTCGATCACGTCGGGCGGGGTCACCAAGACGGCGTCGCAGACGGTGACCGTGACCGCCCTCTCGAATGGCGTGACAGTCACGGGCACGTCCACCAACGCGTGGGATCCGAAGGATGCGAACGTGGCGTCGGTGGCGACCGTGCAGTGGGTGCTGTCCGGCAACCACAGCGTAATCTTCGACACGGCGCCCGCCGGCGCGCTCCCCGCCAACATCGCCCAGACGGCCACCGGCACTACGGCGCAACGCACGCTCACCGCGACCGGCACGTACGCCTATCACTGCGGCGTGCACGGCGCGCCGATGAGTGGAACGATCATCGTTCGCTGACCACCGGTTCGTCGATTTCAAAGCGCGCAGGAGCTGAGCCTCCAGTGTCCAGTTCGCGGTCTTCAGTGGCGGAATAGCGGGAAGGGCGGAGGTCGCGATGCGGCCTCCGCCCTTCTCAGTTTTAAAACCGCAAACATCGGCCACCTCCTACATGGCATCTTTCACGAACGCCTGCAGCCGCTGCCGGTAGCTGCGTCCCGACGTCAACCGCGTTCCGTCGGCGAGAATGACGACGAAGTCGCCCTGGAACCACGGCTGCAGCTCTTTCACGCGCTCGATGTTCACGATCGTCGACCGGTGAATGCGCAAGAAGCGCCCGCCCGCCAATCGCTGTTCGAGACGGGAGAGCGTGTCGCGGACGATGTGCATTTCCTTGCCGATGTGGATCTTCGCGTTGTTGTCGATCGCCTCGATCCAGTCGATGTCCTGCGTCCGCACGAAGAGCACGCGCCCATCGCTCTTGATTGCCAGCCGCGCGTCACGGCGCTGGCGCCGGCCGAGGTGGTCGAGCAGCGGCTGTAACTGCTGCGCGTCGGGCGGCGCTGCCGACGCGGACGCCGCGCGGAGGCGCGCCTTTGCGCGCGCGAGCGTCGCCGCGAAGCGCTCGCGATCGACCGGCTTGAGGAGATAGTCGAGGGCGTAGACCTCGAACGCCTGGAGCGCGTGCTCGTCGTACGCCGTCACGAAGATCACGAGCGGCATCCGTTCCACACCCACCGCTTCGACGACGCCGAAGCCGTCCAGCTCCGGCATCTGGATGTCGAGAAAGACCAAGTCCGGCCGCTGTCCCTCGATCGCCTCCACGGCCTCGACGCCGTTCCCGCACTCGCCGATGATCTCGATCTCGCCATCGCCCGCGAGGAGCGTCCGCAGCCGCGTCCGCGCGAGCGGCTCATCATCCACGAGCAGCGCGCGCACCGTCTTCGCCGGCGCTGCCTTGGCGGCGCTCACGCCTGGCCGCCTTCGGTGTGAAATGGTATCACGATCCGCACCGTGAATCCCTGATCCGGCTTGGTCTCGATCTCGAAGCGATGCGCAGCGCCGTACAGCCGCTCGAGCCGCTCGCGCGTGTTGCCGAGCCCGATGCCCATCGGGAGCCCGCCGCCCGGCGTCGCTCCACCGACGCCATCGTCCGACACGCGTAGCACGAGCGATCCATTCTCGCGCGCGGCGTCGATCGACAATCGCCCGCCGCGGGCGCGCGGCGCGAGGCCGTGACGAATCGCGTTTTCGGCCAGCGGCTGCAGAATGAGATTCGGCACGAGTGCGCGGCTCGCGCCCGGATCCACCGTGATGTCGACGCGCAGCCGGTCGTGGAAGCGGAGCTGCTGGATCATCACGTAGCGCTCGAGCAGCTGCACCTCGCGCTCGAGCGGCACCTCCTGTTGTCCCGAGTTGTGGAGCGACAGGCGCAGAAAGTCGCTGAGTCCGGTAAGCATGCGCTCGGCGCCGCCGGCGTCGGTCGCGATCAGCGCACTGATGCTGTTCAGCGTGTTGAACAAGAAGTGCGGACTGAGCTGCAGCTTGAGACTCTGCAGCTGCGCCTGCGCCAGTGCGACGCGCAGCTCTTCGCGCTCGTGCGACTCGCGGAAGTAGGTCTTGGCGAGCCGCTCGTGCCACGCCGTCGCGTACGTCGCGATCGCGCCCGCGATCACGAGCAGCAGCACTTTCGCGCCCTCGTCGAGTGGCGACACGCCGGGTCCGCTGCTCGCCGCGATCGGACTGTCGACGAGGGCAATGCGTCCGGTGACAGCGAGAAACGCTAGGAGCGCGCCGTACTCGAGCACCACCAGCCCCGCCGCCAGCGCTGCCTTGCGCGTCGACGACGCAATCGGGCGCGCGGCAAGAATCGCGAAGTAGGCGAGGAAGATCGGCGACTTGAGCGCTAGCGACGCCGAGTGCGCGATGCCGTAGCCGCCGAGGATCGCCGTGACGGCGGTGATGTCGACAAGCGGATTGGCGACGGCGAGCCAACCGGGAAGCGGCCGCGCGCGCCGATACATGGGAAACTGTCCCAGCGACCAGAGGAGCGCCGGCACGAGGACGAGCGCGTTCGCCCGGCGCGCGGATTCCGGGATGTGCGGCGCATAGGCGATCGCCGCGCCCGCCAACAGCACGAGCACCGCGGCGCGCACGCCGTTGAGCAGCTTTTCCGCGCGCTCGCGCTGCACCTCGATCGGAGGACGCACTGTCTGGTCCCGGAGGCTCGGGGTCTGCTGTCGAAACGGCCACGACATGCTGGATACTACAGCTGCACGCCGCACTCGTCACGCCGTGCGATCACGAGTGGCGAGTGCCGAGCGCCGACGGCCAACCCGATCGCCGCATCCACGCCACGGCGAGCAGGGCCGCGAGCGTCGCGAGGGGCACCAGCGGCGAGCGATGCAGCAGCGACACGTTCACGCCGGTGGCCACCAGCATCAGCGCGGCCAGCGCGAGCGCGCCAAACACCGAATAGCCAGGCGCGATCAGCAACGCCGCGCCGCCCAGCTCCAGCAGACCCGTGACGATGCGGAGCCATTGGCCAACGCCGACGTCCGCGAACAGCGACACCATGATCGGCAGGGCGACGAGCTTCGCCACCCCTCCGCCGATGAAGACCGCCGCCAAGGCGAGCTCGGCAGCCCGAACGAG
>JBDUCS010000003.1:0-30750 GCA_040003335.1 Gemmatimonadaceae bacterium
CATGTCGGCCGGCGATGCCTGCGGTGAGACGGCCTTGAGCGCCGGGTGGGGATCGAGCATGGCGACGACGGTGAGCCATCCGGGATACGAGACGCCCTTCATGCCGACGCGGCCGTTGTTGCGCGGAATGTTCTTGAGAAGCCAGTCGATCGTGTCGTAGGTATCGGTGCTTTCGTCGATCGCCTTCTGGTCTCTCTTGTCGCGCATCGGCCGCATCATCACGAACTGGCCGTCGGACGTATACCGGCCTCGAATGTCCTGGAAGACGAAGATGTAGCCCTCGTCGGCGAGCTCGGCGTACGCGCTGCCCGGCACGAACACGCCCTCCGATCCCTTGATGCCATACGGCGTGCGGACGAACAGAAACGGAAGATCGCCGGCGACGCCCTGTGGTACGTGGATCGCCGTGTGGAGCTTCACACCGTCGCGCATCGGAACCATGATTTCCGTTTTGTCGTACACGGGCAGTACCGGCGCGGCCTGCGCCGGCAGCCGCGCGGTGGAGAGCAGCGCGAGCGTGACGAGAGCGCGCAGCCATCGGCGCGCGACGGAAGGCAGCATGGGACGACCTCGAGCGGTGGGACGCAGGGCGCGGAAAAGTCTGCCGCTATTGTATACCAAACCAGTCGACCAAGCAATGCGCTCGTGAAGCCGTGCGCGGCGCCATCACGGCACGAGCTCCGGCCGCCTCTTGCCCTCCGTATCGAATACCTCGAGCGGCCCGAATTTTTTCAAGGTCTCCTCGATCTTCTTGCCATCGCCCACCGCGACGATCTGCACCTTCTTGGGATCGAGGTACTTCCGGGCCGCCGCCTGTACCTGCGGCGCCGTCACGGCCATCACGCGCTTGGGGTACTGATCCCAGTAGTCTGCCGGTAGCTTGTACGTCCACCGCGTGATGTAGTAGTTGAGCACTTGCTGGGGCGACTCCAAGGACAGCGCGAAGCTCGCGACGAGTGATCGCTTCTTGTCTTGCAGCTCCTTCGCGGGCACGGGCACGTCGCGAATCTGCCGAAGCTCGTCGAGCAAATCGTGCAACGCTGGCTCGGTGACGTCGGAACGGACGTCGGTGCTCGCGCTCCAGACTCCCGTGTAGCGACCAGCGTTGAGTCCGCTGTACGCGCCGTAGGTGTACCCCTTCTCCTCGCGCAGGTGCGTGAAGAGACGTCCCGTCGGGCCACCACCCACCACCTGGTTCATCATCTGGAGCACGTCGTAATCAGGACTCGTGCGGTCGATGGCTTGGGCTCCGACAACGAAGCTCGTCTGCACGGAGTTGGGCCGGTCCACCAGGTACACCTTCGCCGGACCGGTGACCGGAGGATTCTTCGCCGACACGGCCGCCGCTCCGCTTTTCTTCCATCCACCGAGCTTCGACTCCACCAGCTGCTTCGCCTGACCGTAGGTGATGTCGCCGGCGAAGGCGATTGCCGCGTGATCGGGAGCGTAGTGCGACTGGTAGAAGGCAACCATGTCGTCGCGCGTCACCTTCTTCACGTCCTCGGGCGTCATCGAGAGGCGAGCACCAGGGTGATCACCCATCATCACCTTCTGGGAGAGTTCCTGCGCAAGGAACCCGGCATTCGATCGCTGCTGCGCGAGCTGCGCCGCCGTGCGCTGCTTGTACTTCGCCAGCTCGCTCTCGGGAAAGGTCGGATGCAGGAGTACGTCGGACGCGAGCTCGAACAGGCGGTCGAGCTTCTCGGTGAGCGCCGAGCCCGAGGCGGTCGCGTCGAGCGAGGACACGCCGGCCCCGACGTTGAATCCGGCGGCGATCGTCTCGAGTTGTTCGGAGATTTGCGTGGTGGTCCGCGTCGGCGTCCCCTCGCGCATCATCGTCGCCGTGACGCTCGCCAGCCCCGTTGCCCCAGGCGCGTCGAAATATCCGCCGGCGCCCGGAATGATGAGCTGAAAGCTGACCTGCGGGGTGCGATGATCCTCGAGCACGATGAGGTGAAGGCCGTTGGCGAGGTCGCCCTCCCTCGGCTTCGGCAACACCACGTCGAGCACCTTGTTGCTGACGGGTGCCTTGCCCTTGATCACGAGCGTCTGGCTCTTCGGCGGCGCCGGCGGGCCCTGTGCGCGCACGACGATCCCGACGAGACTATTGGCCGCGAGCGAGAACGCGACCGCGAGGCACACCGCATGGGACCGTGACATCACTGGCCTCCGCGGCCTGCCGTGGCCGGCTTGGGGTTGGTCTGAATCACGCTACGATTGTTCTCAACGAGATACTGCTTCGCCACGCGTTGCACGTCGGCAGCCGTCACCGCCTTGATGCTCGCGACACGGGTGTTGATACGGCCCGGCGCATCGTAGAACAATGCGTACTGCGAGAGCAGCACGGCACGAAACAACGAGCTCTCCTGCGACGCGATCACGCTCCGCTGGACGGTCGCGAGCGCCTTGTCCATCTCCCAGTCGGCTGGGGGTGTCGCTTTGATCTTCTCGATTTCATCCATCACGGCCTTCTCGGCGTCCGCGGCCTGCTTGCCCGGCGCGACGATGATGCTCACGCCGAACAGTCCCGGACCGCGACTCTCGCCTCTGAACGCGTTCGCGTTGGTCGCCAGTTGCTGCTGACGAACCACCTGCTCGTAGAATCGGGAGCTGCGCCCGGTGCTCAGTACCGTGGCGAGCACCGAAAGCGCGGCGTCGTCCGGAGAGCTGGATGGTGGAACTTTGTACGAAATGTCCAGGCGGGTGGCGCGCGCCAGCGGGTCGTCGAGCGCAATGCGCTTTTCGCCGCTCGCCGGGGGCTCCGTCATGTCCACGGCGGGCGGCGCGCTCTGCGGCGGAATCGACTCGAAGTGCTTCCGCACTCTCGCCAGGACGGCGGCTGTGTTGACGTCACCGACAAGTGCCAGCACCGCGTTGTTGGGTGCGTAGTACGTCTTGAAGAACGCTTGCACATCTTCCACCGACGCCGCGTTTAAGTCGGCCATCGAGCCAATGACGGAGTGCGAATACGAAAAGTTGGAATACGCGAGAGAATCGATCGCCTCGAACGTCTTGCCATACGGTGCATTGTCCACGCCCAGGCGACGTTCTTCCTGCACCGCGTTCCGCTGATTGTCGAGATTGTCCTGCGTGATGACGAGCGAGCGCATGCGGTCCGCTTCGAGAAAGAGCCCGAGCTCGAGCTGGTTCGTCGGCAACGTCTCATAGTACAGGGTCCGATCCTTGTTGGTCGTCCCATTCATGTTGCCGCCGTTGTTGAACACGAGCGTGAAGTGTTCGCCGTTCCCGACATTTTCCGATCCCTTGTACATCATGTGCTCAAAGAGATGCGCGAATCCGGTGCGACCGCGCCGCTCGTCGCGCGAGCCGACGTTGTAACTAATGGCGATCGAATAGACGGGAGCGCTGTGGTCCTCGGCGATGATGACGCGAAGGCCGTTCTTGAGCCGCGTATCGCTGAACGTGAGATCGGCCGCGCGATGGCCTGGAACGGAAGCGCCGAGCACGGTCGCGAGAACCGCGGTGGCGGCGAGAGAGCGCGTGCGGACGCTGAGCGGGCGAGGCATGGGGACTCCGTTGCAATGACGAATGAGGACTTCTGTTTCACGATCCCGCGAGGGCCAAGTGCTGGGAAGAGCTGCGAGCGCCATCGTCGTGCCCACACGGCTATTTCGACGCCCCAGGGACCGTGAACCAGTGTACGGGTCGGAGCAAAGCGAACTGCTGGTCCTCGCGACGGAGGCGAACGCGCACCGAGTCTCCCCGCCACGCGCCCGACAGCGCGAGACGACCGCTGTCCGATGACGCGTAGGAGAAGATGCCGATCGTCGCCGGCGGAGCATTCGCGGCCGAGCCGGTGGGTCGAGCGGCGCGGCGCGACGGTCGCGCCAGCAGCGTCACCCGCTTCGCGACCGTATCGATGCGCATGTCATACTGGCGAAGCGAGTCGTTCGCCAATCGGACCAGCGCCGTCACCGGCGCCATCTCATATGCCCGGTTCACGATCACGCGCCGCCAATGGGTGGTATCCGTGACGAGTGGTGGCATGCTATCCCCATTCACGACGAATTGCTCGACAGCATACGCGCCGTAGAGCGGCGGCTTGGGCGCGAGGTCTCCAGTGGTATGCAATCGCTGCCACGACGCTCGCAGTTGCCAGGCCGCAAAGAAAATGGCCACCGCTTTGGCCGCGATGCGGGCCGGGCGTGACCACCGCCCCGCGTATACGGGCCCGATGTCGCTCGACGCCGTCGGCCGATTCCAGATGAGCACGTCGATGAGCCGACGCACGTCGGGTAGCACCAGCAAGACCGCCATGAAGAGCAGGTGCGTCGCCCAGATCGTCACGCTGTTGATGTCGTACACGAAGTCCATCACGACGACGTTGCTCATGACCGCGATGACCAGCAGCGCGCCGAGCGTGGTGGTGCGCCGGAAAAAGAGCAGGAGCGAGCCTGCGAGCTCGCCCATGCCGGCGAACAGATTGTACGCGTACGAGTAGCCCATGAAGTACCACATCAGCTCGTTGGGCGCCAAGCTCCCGAGCGGCGTGGAGAGCGCGGCGAGACCCGGATCGCGAAACTGCGTTTTGATCACCTTCGCGGCAGCGTAAATGATCATGGTGCAGCCCAACGAGTACCGCACGAAGACGCGCAGTACGTCGTACAACGCCGCATCGGTGCGGCCAGTTGTCGCTGCTGCGCTCGTCGCATCGCCGCCGATGATGGGGACCGTGCGACTCCGACGCCGTTCGACCGCCAACCAGACGAGCGTGACGACCGCCGCGACCGTCGCCATGATCAGCAACTTTACGAACAGAAACGGCGACGGGCCGGGCATCTGTGCCATCGCGCTCGCTCGCATGCCGAACAGGTGCACCCCGACCCACGCCGGCAGTGTCGCCCAGAGACGGGTGTATGGGTCGAAGAAGTGCACCTGCAGGGTGAGGTTCCCGACGATCACCGGAAGCAAGGCGGGGACCATCTCCGAGAAATAGAGTCCCAGATAGATCAGCGTCCATCGGATCGCGAATCGAAACATCGATCGGAGTCCTCAGTGCAGGTGAACGTGTGCCAGCGCCGTAGACGAGCTTCTCACATCGCCGAACTCGTCCCGGATCGCGCGCGTGGCGGCGTGGAACCCGCACATGCCGTGCACGCCACCGCCCGGCGGCGTGGACGCCGAGCACAAGTAGATGGACTTCGCCCCCGTGCGATACATTCGCCGCGTTGGGCGCAGAAACAACTGCGCGAGATCATTGGCTCCGCCGGCGATGTCGCCGCCGATCAGGTTCGCATTCTCATGTTCCAGCGTGGCCGGCGAGCGGCTTGCGCGGGCGAGCACCGTGTCGCGAAACCCGGGCGCGAAGCGCTCGATCTGGGCTTCGATCTTTTCCGTCATGTCCACGGTGGATCCGTTGGGAACGTGGCAGTAGCCCCACGCGGTGTGTTTGCCGGCCGGCGCGCGCCGGTCATCGAACAAGCTCGGCTGTGTGACGAGGACGAAGGGCCGCTCCGCGCACTGCCCGTCCCAGGGCAGGCGCTCGCTCTCGGCGATCTCAGCGAGGCTCCCACCAACGTGTACGGTTGCGGCGTCGCGACACTGCCCTGCTTTCCACGGAATCGGCGCCGCGAGTGCCCAGTCGACCTTGAACGCGCCGGGACCGTAGCGGTACCGCTCGAGCGCGCGCCGACTCCCGCCGGGCAGGCGCGCGTGCGCCATGCGAGCCAACGCGCGAGGAGAAATGTCGGCCAACACGATCGTGCTCGGCGGCAGCTCATCGATCGAGTCGATCCGTTGTCCCGTCCTGACGACCCCGCCAAGCGAGATGAAGTACGAGGCGAGCGCGTTGGCGATCGATTGCGATCCTCCCTGCGGGATGGGCCAGCCGTAGATGCCGCCCACCGCCGCAAGCACGAAACCGATCGCGGAGCTTCCGACACGATCCAACGGCAAAATGGAATGCGCGGCGTTTCCGGCGAAGAGCGCCCGTGCCTTCGCCGTGGAGAATTGCATCCGCGCCAAGGTCGTCGCGGGCATGAGCGCCTTCATGCCGAACTTCGCAAAGCGCAGCGGATGGCGCGGCAGGCCGATCGGGCCGAGCGCGTCGCGCTCGATCGTTGGCCAGTTGCGCGCGACCTCGCCGATCAAGGACTGATAGGCCCGTTCGTCGGGGCCGAGCAGCCGCGCCGTTTCCGCGACGGAATTCATCAACAGTGCCGCGTCTCCGCGCTCCAGCGGATGCGCGCACGCGACCGGCGGGGTGATCCATCGTAGTCCGTGCGCGGCGAGCGGCAGCGACCTGAAGAATGGCGACGCCTGCGCCATCGGATGAACAGCCGAGCACACGTCGTGGACGAACCCCGGCAGCGTGAGCGCCGCCGAGCGTGTTCCTCCACCGATGGTTTGCTCGGCCTCGATCACGAGCGTCGAGAGACCGTGACTCGCCGCGACGATGGCGGCCGAGAGGCCATTGGGTCCCGCGCCAATCACGACTACATCGTACGTCTCAGCCATGTGCCGAGCGAACCGTCGCAAGCCCGGCGTCACTCACCCGTGACCAGCTGAAGCTCATACGCACCTCACGAGTGGTAGTAAAAACGACGACGGCCGCTCGTCAGGCATCTGCACCCGGCGGCGGCCGTCGACTATCAATGGTGCGACCCTAGGGACAGGCACCAATGGGGTTGGTGTTCGTCTCTTCCGTCGGAATGGGAACGCTGGTGAGCGTGCCGAAGGTTAGCGCACCCTTGTAGATCGAGCCCGGGGCACTCAGGTACGGCTCGGCGGCTCCATTGCGGCGCCAGTCGCCGAGCTTCTTCGCCTCGAGCCAGAAGTCGCGCGCCGACTGGCTGAGCAGCTCCGTGAGAATGGCCGACGTGAGCGTGCCGGTGAACACCGGCTGGCCGCCGGCGACGCGACGCGCCGCGATGAGTGCAAGCGCGAACGATGGGTCGGCGGTCTTCAGCTTCGCCTCGGCCTGGACGTACTGCGCCTCGAGGAACGAAGCGATGCGGACCGGCGATGAATAGCTGAGATACTTCTGCTGCTGATAATCGTGCAGCACACCGTCCTGGGCCACGGCCGCCGGGCCCGGATCCTTCCACGGAACACGTGGGTCGTTGAGCGCGCGATACGTGGCCGACACCACGTCGAGGTTGGTCGGAATGGACGTAGAGTAGATCTGGTTGGCGAGCGGCCGGTTGGCCGCGTCGTCACTCGTCGGCACGTTGAAGGTGAAGCTCGACGACACCGATGCGATCGCGGCCGCGGCGGCCGTTGCCGCGTTCGCGTTGTCGCCCTTCTGCAGATAGGTGCGGGCGAGACCGATCTTCGCCGCGCTGACGATCTTTGTCGCTTCGGCACCGGTCGCCGCGCCAGCGATGCTGATCGCCCTCGTGAAGTGCGTTATCGACGAATCGAGCAGCTGCACCGGCGTGAGCGCCGGTCCGGCAACGGTCTGTGCTCCGGAGACGTCGGCGATGGTTCCCTGGCAGAAGGTCTCGGCCATCAGCTCGATCGAGAAGGCGAGATTCATCTCGGCGCGGGCGAGGTTGATGTCCGACGCGGCCGACGCACCGGCGCTGAGCGCCTTGACGACGTTCTTGTTCCCCGCGATCGCGCGCGAGAGCGGTCCGAACAGACCAAAGTTGATGTCCTGGTTGGCAGAGAAAAAGTTTCGGCGGCCGATGTCCGCCACTTCGGTGCGCGCCGCGCCGCTGAGATGCTCCTCGGCGAACAGCCCGCCGTAGCGCACGACGCTCTGAAATGCCGAGTAAAACTGCGTCTGCGCCGAGAGCGAGATCAGCGGGCCGTCACCGGCCGGATTGAACTGATTCGCGTCGATCAACGTGGGGTTGGTGACGTCCAGCTTGCAGGCCGCGAGCATCAGTCCCGCCGCGCCGAGCGCCAGCACCGCCGGCCGCAACGTTCCGCGCGCCGTGCGAAAGATATTGGTCATGGGTGGGTGATCCTCAGAACTGGAGATTGAAGCGAGCGATAAAGCGCCGGGACGGCGGCGCGGTGAACAGCTCGGCTTGCAAGAACTGCGCGATACCACCGTTGGATGTGTTGAGCACGTTCACGTCCGGATCGGGTCCCTGGAAGCGGGTCCACAAGTTCAGGTTGCGCGCGCCGAGGGTGAGCGACGCGTTGGTCGCGCGCACAGCCTGCGCAAGGCGATTGGGCAGCGACAGCGTCAGCGCCAGTTCCTGGAAGCGGATGTAGTCCGTGCTCTGGACGTAACCGTCGGCCCCCTGCGTGCCGCCAATCGTCCCGCCCGACAGCGTCTTGAAGGGTCCTAGACGAAGTGCGCGGTCGCGGGCGTTGTAGCCGCCTTGGCCGGCGGGGAGAATGACTTCCGGCGAATTGCCGAGGAACTGGTCACGGTAGAACGGACCAACGTTGAATGCCTTCGCGCCACGCTGTCCTTGGAAGAGCGCGTAGACGCTGATGTTCTTGAACACAGTGAAGGTGCTGCTGAAGCTGCCCTGCAACGTCGGTAGCACGTTGCCGACAAACTCCGACGTGTCGCCGACCACCACGACGCCCGTGGCGGGATCGTAGCTTTGGATGCGCCTGGTGAACCAGGCGCCGAGCGCACGGCCGACGGTGACTTTGTTCGAAACGTTGCCAAGGCTCGTGGTGACGACTTCCTTGCTCGAGCCGAGGCTGAGCACTTTGTTGTTCAGCGTGCTGGCGATGAAGTTCGCGTCCCAACTGAAGTTCGGGCGGTCCAACGGCCGCGCGCGCACGACGAACTCGAGACCGTGGTTCTCGACCTTGCCGATGTTGACGAGCGGGCTACCCGTGAAGCCGAGCGATGGCGGGAGGGGATTGACGACCAGGAGATCGCTCGTCGTCTTCTTGTAGTACGTCACCTCGACGCCGACACGATCGTGGAACAGCCCGGCGTCGAATCCACCCTCGAACTCCGTGCCACGTTCGGGCTTGAGGTTGACGTTGCCGGGATTCCGCGGCGCGACACCGTTCACGATGATGCCGAGGTCCGTGATGTAGGGAGCCTTGGCGTACGTGCGGAGCGACGCGCCCGGCGTGGGCGAGCGGCCGGTGCTGCCGTAGGCGGCGCGCAGGCGCAGCGTGGGCAGGAACGAGCTGTACTTGCTGAGGAACGGCTCCCTCGAGATCACGTACGACGCGCCGACCTTTGGCAGAAAGATCGAGCTCGACGTGGTGCCGAACGCCGAGTTCCTATCGAGCCGCGCACCGAGCTGGAAATACAGCTTGTCGCTAAACCCGACCTGCTCTTGCGCGAAGTACCCCAGCGACTTCTGGTCGGTGTAGACCTGCGCGCCGGTGACCTTTGACGCGGATGAGACGAGGTTGGCGGAGTTCGTGAGCAGTCCGATGCCCGTGCCTTCCACCTGCTCGAACGTGGTGCGAATGAACTGGCTGCCGAACGACAGGTCGGAGGTGGTGTTGGCGCGGCCGAACAGACTCGTGCGGATGGTGCCGAGATAGTCGACCGTGTAGATGTTGGCGTTCTCGCGAATGACGTCGACGAAGCCGTTCGCCTGGTCGCCACTGTACCAGTTGAACGGATTCACCGGAAAGAAATTCGTTCCCTCGCTATTGTTCATGTCCGCGCCGACGGTCACGCGATTGGCGAGCCACGCGAACGGCGTGTAGTGCAGCTGCATGCTCGGCGTCGTGCGAATCGTGTTGTTCTGGTTGAGAATGCTGGAGATCGCGTCGACGTTGATGCCGGCCGCGAAGCCGGACGATAGCTTGCCGCTGGCGTCGCGCGTGACGCCGGTGACCGAGCCCAGCGCTGCGTAGATCAGCGAGCCATAGTTGCCCTGGTCGTTGTTCGGCAGCTTGTAGTCGTTCTTCGACAGACCCAAGCTGAAATCGACGCCGAGGTTCGGCGTGGCGACCCAGTTGAGCGAGGCACGTCCGTCGCGGCGAACGAGCGAGTTGTTCCGCGTCGTTCCCTGTTCGTCGTCGGCGGAACCGGAGACAAAGAAGCCGTAGTTGTCGCCGCCGCCCTGCGCGTTGTAGCGCAACGACCGCAGGTCTCCGTCGCTGTACGTTCCGCCGCGCACGTTCGGGTTGTCCGACACGATGGTGCCGAGCGCCTGGCCGCTGCAGAACGCGCTTGAGCTCGTTGGCAGGATCGACGCCGCCGTGCACTTGGCGTAGTTCGTCGTGGGCGTGAAGTTCGGCTTGATGGTGTTGTACTCGGTCGTGATGCTCTGGTTGAGCCGCTTCAAGCCGAGCTTGCCCTTCTTGGTGATGATTTGAATCACGCCGGCCGACGCGTCCGCACCGTAGAGCGTCGCCGCCGCCGGGCCCTTGACGACTTCCACGCTCTCGATGTCGTCGGGATTGAGGTCGTTCAGCGCGTTCACCGCCTGGCCGCCGACGTATTGCAAGTCGCGCTGCGACGAGCGCATGCGAATGCCGTCGATGAAGACGATCGGGTCATTGGAGAGCGAATACGAGACCGCACCGCGGATGTTGATGCGCGCGGTGGAGCCCGTCATGCCGGAGCCGGAGACGACCTGCAGGCTGGGAACGCGTCCTCGCAGCACGTCGGTCACGTTGGTGACCGAGGTCTCCTTGAGCAGATCGCTAACGTCGACCGCCGAGACCACGGCAGGCTGCGTCTCGCGCAGCTGGTCGCCGGCGGTGCCAGTGACGACGACGCTCTCGAGATTGGTCGCCGAGGGTTGCAGCGGGAAGTCGAGCGTCACCGTGCTGCCATCGGGAATGGTGATGCGGCGCGAGAGGGCGGCATACCCAACGCGGCGCGCGGTGAGCGTGTGCGGGCCGGCCGGAACGCGGGCGAGGCGATACGTGCCGTCGTTGCCGCTCACGGCGCCGAGCTGCGTGCCCTGAACCGTCACCGTCACCGAGCTGATCGGCTCACCGGACTTGGCGTCCGTCACCTTGCCCGTGACGACGCCATCGGCGACGGCCGCCGTCGTCGTGACAACGGCATCGCGCGCCATGATCACACCTGCGGGCGGAGCGCCCAGGTCGCGCGACTCGCTCGAGCTGAAGGCCGACTGTTGCGCACTCGCGAGCGCTGGCGCGCACGCGAGAGTTGTGAGCACAACGAGTGCTCGCGGGTTTCGACGAATCGTGATCACCGGTTCGACCTCTTGGTGAGAGGATCACGCTGCTGCGGACCATGGCGGGATGTAGCTGGCGCTGCGGGGAGTGCCTTTGTTACACGTCCCTTACCGCGGATTCATACCATTGCGAAGAATGTGGAATACAACGACGAAGGTCGTAGACCACGTCTCGGAGCCGCCGTTCACCTCCATCGTCACAGTCGACGACCCGCCCGAAGCGGGGTCGTATCCTGACGGTACCGCACGGCGGGCGGTGCGCGCCGCGGATGAGTATGCTGAACTGGTATACACGAACGCAAGAGCGGGCAAAGGACACGCACAGATGCGCTCGTCATTCGGGTGAACCCCCGGGCGCCAGGCACCGTCACGCCATATCTGAAATTTCCGGCGGGAGTGCGCCGCCATCGATCCAGGCGCGTACGGTGCGGGCGAACAGCTCCGGCGCCGTCAACGCCCAATTGTGCTCCATCGCTGCCGAGACACGATTGCCTAGACTGAACGAGCCGCCCGTCGCGCGCGGGAGCGCAGCCACCAGGTCTCGCACCGATTGCCTCATGGCAACGCCTTCCTTTCGCCCCGCGACCACCAACGTCGCGACCTCGACCCGCTCGAGTCCGGCTGGCAGCCGAAAGCGCTGGTTGGCGACGATGAGGTTGACGAGCTCCGATTCAGTCAACTGCTGGAAGTCGCGCTTGAACTCGGCAAAAAATTCGGCAGGCACGCCGGCGGCGTATTTCATGTTCAGGCGAATCCACCAGTCGGCATCGAGAAACGGCCGGACTGTTAGACGGTGCGTCCACGCCAACAGTGTTGGGGATGCGGCCCAACCCCAGCCTGGAACCGGCCGCACCAAGGCGCTGGAAACGATCGCCTTGTCCACGATCTCCGAAGCGGCCGCAAGCAGTTGGACGACGATCTGCGCACCCTCGGACAAGCCCACGACGTGCGCTCTGCCCCCGGGCACGCGCTCGCGAATCAGCTCCGCCATTTTCACGGCGGCGAACTCGATGCTGAACGGACCGATCCCGCGGCTGCCCCCATGTTCGGGCTGGTCGGGAGCCAGGCATTGGAAGTCCGGCAAGCGCTCGATCACGGGCTGCCACATCCATCCGCCGACGCCCCCGCCGTGGAGAAACAGGATCGTCGGCGCGTTCGTTGGCCCGACTGCCCGCACGGCGAGCGCGGGGACCGCGAGCGGCAGAGGCGGGACGCGCTCGTTCATGCCCTGCGTGTGACGCGAGCGTAGCGCTCGAGATAGCGTCCGTATGTCGACAGCGCGAAGCTCCCGGCGAAGTAGATGGCCGCCACGAACACATAGGCCTCGTTGTGGAAGCCGAGCCAGTCCGGGTCCTGCGCTGCAACCCGCGCCGTGTTCAGAAGATCGAACAGGCCGATGATCACGACCAGGCTCGTATCCTGAAAGAACGCGACGGCGATCGACACGAGCGACGGGAGCACGACGCGCAGCGCCTGCGGAAGGAGAATGAGCCGCATCGCCTGCCACGGACGGAGCCCGAGCGAGAGCGCCGCGCCGCCCTGCCCGCGCGAGACGACTTGCAGTCCGGAGCGGACCGCCTCTCCCAGGTACGCCGCCGCGAACAGCGCGATCGCCGCCTGCGCCAGCATGAGTTTGTCGAGATCGAGGCCGGCCGGCATTGTAAGCGGCACAACCAGCGCCGCGACATAGAGCACGGCGACGAGCGGTACGCCGCGCACGACCTCCACCGTCGCCGTCGCCACGACACGCGCGAGCGGTGACCGCGAGCGACGGCCGAGCGCGAGCACCACGCCGAGCGGAAATCCCGCGGCGAGCCCGATCGTCGTCAGCATCAACGTCACCGGAAGGCCGCCCCATTCTCGCGACGGTACGACCGCGAGGCCCGCGCCGCCGTGCATGAGCCAGAGCGCGACGCCGAGCACCACCGCCCACGCGGCGAGGAGCCATCGCGACCAGCAGCGTGGAGCCGCCGTCACGATCACGAGCGCCACGAGCGCGAAGGCGACACTTGCGGCGCGCCACTGCTCCCGCGGCGGATACAGACCGAACACGATGAATCGCAGCTTGTGCCCGATGAACGACCAGCACGCACCGCTGCCCGCGCGGCACTCCGCGCCCGTGCCGTGCCACGTCGCATCGACGATCGCCCAGCGCGCGAGGGGCAGGAGCACGAGGGCGCCGATGACGAAGACGAGCGTCGTCACGACGGCGTTGCCGGGCGTGGCGAACCAGCGGCGCACGGCCGGCTGGGGACTGGGGCGAAGCGTCGCGCTCACGCGGCCGCACGCTCAGACACGAGGAGCCGGCGATTGTATCGGTCGAGCGCCGCGCCGATCGCCAGGCTCAGTGTGAGATACACCGCGATCATGATCAGCATCGTCTCGATCGCGTGGCCCGTTTGATTGCCCGTCGTATTGAGAATGCTCACGACATCCGGAAAGCCGATCGCCACAGCGAGACTGGAATTCTTGACGAGGCTCACGGCGTTCGACGCCAACAGCGGCACCATCGCGCGCAGCGCCAGCGGCAGAATCACGAAACGCATCGCCTGCGCGCGCGACAAGCCGAGGGCCCGTGCCGCGTCCGACTGCCCCGCCGAGACCGATTGGATCGCGCCGCGCACCACCTCGGACACGTTCGCCGCGTGATGCAGCACGAGGGCACCCAGGAGCGCCGCGAACTCCGGCGAGAGCGTGCGGCCACCGACGAACTCCAACCCGCGCAGCCGCGGCACACCCCACGGCGCAACGACAATCGACGCGGCGAGCGCGACCACCAGCACGCTGGACACGACGAGTCCCGCGCGACCGAGGTGCCGTCTTGCGGCGAGACTCGCCATCGCCAGCGCGGTGAGCACGAGCGGCAGCGCCCCCAGGCTCGCGGCCGGAAGCGCGAGCCCGCGATTGGAGAGGAAGACACCACGCACCGGATGCAACGCCGCGCTCGGGCCCGGCAGGCCGTGCAGCAACGCAACGAGAAAGAGCAGCAGCAACAGCAGTGGCACGTTGCGCACGAGTTCGACGTAGCCGCGCACGATCCCCCGCAACGGCGGGTTGCTCGAGAGTCGCATGAAGCCAAGCGCAAAGCCGCACACGAGGGACAACAGGCATCCCAGCGCCGAGACCACCATCGTATTGACGAGACCGACGGTGATCGCGCGCCCGATGCTGTCCTCGGGTCCGTAGCGCAGCCACGTCTCGCCGATGGCGAAGTTGGACGGCTGCCGAATAAAGCCGAAGCCGAGCGTGATGCCCCGCTCGTCGAGCGCGCCGGTGGCGTTGTGTCCGAGCCACCAGAGTACGGCCGCCATGCCGGCGAGTGCCGCGCCCTGCGCCGCGTACGCGCGCAGCCGCGCGATCCCCTGCGCGCGGGCGCGAGCCGGCGGCGAGGTCACACGCTAGCGGAGCGGCGGCGAGAACAGCAGTCCGCCATCGCGACGACCCCGGGCAGGGGCGCGCGCCTCATGATGGCGATCCGCCAACCGCGCGTATCGCCTCGTGCATTGCGTCGAAGGCGCGCGCCAGATCGGCGATCAAGTCGTCCGCATCTTCGAGGCCGACATGCAGCCGGATGTATGGACCGTCCGCGCGCCATGTGGTCGCCGTGCGGAACGCCGCGGGGTTGGCGGGAATCGCCAGACTCTCGAAGCCACCGAAGCTGGCGCCCATGGCGAAGAGCGCGAGCGCGTTCAGGAACGCGTCCACCGCGCCCTTGGGCACGGGCGCAAACACGACGCCGAAGACGCCGCTCGCTCCGGTGAAATCTCGCCGCCATAGCGCGTGGCCGGGATCGCTCGCCAGCGCGGGGTACAAAATGCGCGCGACCTCCGCGCGCGCGCCAAGCCATTCGGCCACCCGGCGCGCACTCCGGGCGTGCCGCTCCATCCGCAGACCGAGCGTCCGCATGCCGCGCATCACGAGATACGCATCGTCAGGACTCACGCAGAAACCGAGCTCGGCGACCGCCGAGCGCAGCCGGTGATATTGCGCCTCGGTCGTAGTGATCGTTCCCATCATCACGTCGGAGTGGCCGGCGATGAACTTGGTTGCCGCCTGGATGGACACGTCGACGCCACGCTCGAACGCGGGAAAGCAGTACGGCGACGCCCACGTGTTGTCGGCGACGACGACGATGCCCGCCGCGTGCGCGGCGGCAGAGATCGCCGGCACATCCTGCACCTCGAGCGTCAGCGAGCCCGGCGATTCCACGAAGACGACGCGCGTGTTGTCGCGGAAGAGCGCGTGAATGTCGCCGGCGGCGAGCGGATCGTAGAACGTCGTCTCGACGCCGGCGCGCGCCAGGTGTGCGGTGCAGAAGAGCCGCGTCGGGGCATACGCGGTGTCCACCATCAACAGGTGGTCGCCGCTCGAGAGCAGCGCCTGCAGCGCGACCGTCACGGCGGCGAGTCCGGACGGCAGAAGCATGGCGCGGTAGCCGCCCTCGATCGCCGCGATGGCGTGCTCCAGCGCGAAGGTGGTCGGCGTGCCGAGCTGCCCATACCGCACGACGTCGAACCGCTGCGCCGGATCGCGTCCCGCCTCCCACTCGGCAACGGTCGGGAAGACGATCGTCGAGGCACGATAGACGGGCGGACTGACCGCGCCGTTCCGCGACGAGGGCGCGCCGCCCAAGTGGGCGAGCATCGTGTCGCGATGCGGAGTCCGCGCGCCGCGCGCGTCGTCAGTCATCGCTACGAGGCAAGGAGGAGTGCGCCGGTGCGGCGCGCGGCGGCGGCGGCGGCCGGGTTCGTCGCGTCGAGCGCGGCGACATAGTGACGCCACGCCCACGCGTTGTGCGGACGGAGGGTGGTTCGCTCGGCGAGGAGCTCCTGCGCGAGGCTCCAGCGGCGCGCGCGCAGGGCCGAGTCGATCAAGAGCTGCTCGAACAGATCGCGCTGCGCGTGGCTGCCGCCGATCTCGCGGATGCGCGTGCGCACGGGCGCGAGGAGATCGACCGCGCGCCCGTAGTCGCCGCGGCGGTGCGCGACGATCGCGCGCGCGAGCGGGAGCCCAACCGACGCCATGACGAGCCCCTCCGTGCCGCCGTTCTCGTGCGCCACCCGCTCGCACGACGCGAGAAAGCGATCGACACTCTCGCCCTTGTCGGCGGCGGCGAGTGCCATGAGGTAGTGCATGTCGACGAAGACGAGCGTGTGATCGCCGACGTGCGCGCGAGCGGTATCGGCCAACTCGCGCCAACGGGCGCCGACACCGACCTCACTCTGCTCGAGTCGCCAGAGCAGCGACACCGCGTTCGCGACGTCGAGATACTCGTCGGTCGAGACCGGACGCACGCCGGCATCGTAGAGCGCGAGCACCCCGTCGTGCTCACGCATCTCCAGCCGGAAGAGCGCTTCATGCCACCGCAAATGCAGCGCGAAGTTGCTGCACGGGCGCCAATGCGGCTCGAGGGCGCTGATCAACGCAACGCCTTCGCGGAGGCGCCCCTGCATCTCGCGCACGTGCGCGACGGCGTGCGCCGCCCAGATGTCGGCGGGGTTGATGTCGATCGCGCGGCGGCCGACCGATTCGGCATCGGCGTACTCGCCCGCTTCCTCGAGCGCGTAGGCGTGGCAGCCGAGGACGAAGCCGTGGCCGGGGGCGCCGGCATCCCACGCGAGTGCAGCGCGCGACGCGGTGGACAGCATGCGCGCGGTCTCGCCGAGATAGGAGAGAACGAACTGCGACACCTTGAGGGCGACGGCATCGCGGGGAGCCTCGGCGAGCACCTGATCCCAGAGCGCGGCCGCCTCGCGCATCGCGCCGGCCGACCACGCGTCGAGCGCGGCGATGTGCAGCGACTCACGGCGCGGCGCCGCGGCACGCGGGAGCGCGGCGCGGGCACGGGCCAGCGACTCGCGCGCCAGCGCGACGGCGCTCCGCTTGCTGGCGAGCATCTGCAGGTAGCCGTCGAGACAGTGTGCCAGCACACACCCCGGGTCTGCCTCGACCAGCGCGCGGACCAGCGCCCGCGTATCGGCCCGCGCGCCGAGGTACGCGTAAACGCAGCGGTCGTACGCCGCCACCATGTCAGCGTTCGCGGCGAGCATTGATTCGCCGTGTTGGTCCTTCAGCACCGCCATCAGCGCTCCGTCCAACTGGTCACAGGTCTCGGTGCTCGACGAATCCGGTCACTTGGGCGGCGCGCGTCATCCGCGGCCAAGCACGTCGTTCAGGGCAAAGCATGTCGATCGGGGCGAAGCACGTCCTTCGGGGCGAAACACGTCGTTCGGCGCGAAGCATGTCATCCTGAGCAAAGTATGTCATCCTGAGCAGAGCGAAGGATCTCCTGTTGAGAGTTGTGCCGGCAACCAGACCCTTCGTCGCGCCGCTCCCCGGGATGACATGGCGTTGTCGACCTGACGTCTCCGGGTCGCGTATCGATCGCGCTACCGCACGCCGGCCATTGCCGTCGCGCTCGCCGTCGCGGCGGCGTAGGCGGCGGCGAGGCGGCGCACGCCCTCGTCGATCTCGTCGGCCGTCGCGTGGCTGAAGGCGACGCGAATGAAATTCTTTGGGTGGGCCGCGTCGCCGGGCGCAAAGAACTTGCTCCCGGCGAGGACGATCACGCCGGCGTCGCGGGCCCGGCGTGCCACGTCATCACCGTCCGTGGTCGGCGGGAGCTCGAGCCACAGATAATAGCCGCCGGCCGGCACCTCGAACGATGCCTGCGGGAGCTCGCGGCGCATCGCCGAGACCATGCGGTCGCGGTGCGCGCGGTACGTGCTCTGCACGCGCGAGGTGTGCGCGTCGAGCCCCGAACCCGCGCAGAAATCGACGATCATGCGCTGCGTGAGTGGGCACGACCCGCCGTCAGACTTGAGCTGGACCAGCCTCGCGATCAGCGCCGGTTGAGCGGCGATCCAGCCGACCCGCAGGCCCGGCGCCATCAGCTTCGAGAACGTCCCGACGAGAAAGACGAGGCCATCGCTATCGAGCGCCTTGAGCGGTGGCACGCTCTCCCCCTCGAAGCGCACCTTCCGGTACGGGCTGTCCTCGATGATGGAGATGCCGTAGCGCTTCGCCAGCTCGACGAGCGCGCGCCGCCGCTCGACCGACATGCTGATGCCGGTCGGATTATGGAAGTCGGGGACGTTGTAGATCAGCTTCGGAACCGCGCGTCCCTCGCTCGTGAGGCGGGTGAGCACCAATGACAGCTCGGCGACATCGAGCCCTTCGTGGTCTTGACCGATCTCAATGAAGGAGACGCCGAAGCTCTTGAAGATCGGGATCGCCGTGAAATAGGTCGGCACCGTCACAACGATCGAGTCGCCCTCGTCGAGCAGCAGGCGGCAGATGAGATCGATCGCGTGCTTCGCGCCGTTCGTCACCAGAATCTCGTCGGCCTTTGTCGCGCAGCCGTCGGCCGTCATATAGGCGGCGATCCACTGCCGCAGCTCGGGGAGCCCAGGGCGCGGCGCGTATTGCAGCGTCTCGTTCCGGTGCTCGGTGAGGGCGCGCGCGGCGACGGTCGTCAGATCAGGGAGCACGGATGGCGAGGCGTGTCCGGAGTCGAACGCGATCGCGGCGGCGGGGGCCGCCACGGGGAGCGCGGAGGCGAGTGGCGTGGCGCGTCGCGAAAAGGGGAGTCGTTGCACCGGGCGTGGTCCTCGAAGTGGATGCAGATCGTCAGCCGCGCAGGCGGCGCGCGCCGTTGCTGCCGTGCTCGAGCTCGCGGACGAGACTCGTCTCGTAGGCGAAGCGTTGCGCCGGATGGATCGCGCTCGACGACTCGATCAGCCGTCCCTTGGCATCGTAGTACCGTCGCACGGCACGCAGCGCCGGACCGCCGGTCGCCGCGCGCAACAACTTTGCCTGCCGCGCGCCAAGGCGAACCGCTTGAATGGTCTGGTCGATGCGCGCGATGCGGAGGCCGAACACGCGCTCGAGCATCGCCGAGATCGGACCGTCGAGCATCTCGATCTCGGCCTCGACGTTCGGCAGGTCGCCGCTGACGTACGCCGTCGTGAGGCAGACGGGGAGCGGATCGCCGGGCACGACGCGCAGCGAGTCGACGCGAATCCACTCGTCCCCCTCGACGCACTGGAGGACGGCGGCGAGCTCGTCGTCGCACGTGACGCGCGCCTGCCGCAGCACGTTGATCTTCGTGTCGTCCGCGTACTGGAGCATGTCGTTGATCGAGTTCGTGCGCTGGCGGTAGCTGGCTGTCGGATTGCGCGCGACGACTTCGGTGCCGATGCGGCGGCGGCGCGAGATGAGACCCGAGTCGCGGATGATGCGCAGCGCCTCGCGCACCGTGTGCCGGCTGACGCCGAAGCGGGCACAGAGGTCGCGCTCGGTCGGGAGATAGGCGCCGACGGCGTAGCCGCCGTTGCCGATGAGCGTCGTCAGCTCGTCGGCGACCTGCAGATAGCGGGGGCGCGCCGCGTCGGTGCCCTTCGGCGTACGGTCGGTCGAGGCGAGCGTGCGGCGCACGGTCACCGCGCGCCGGCGAGCGTGCCGTCGTGCCGCAAAATCTTCGACAGAAAGTCCCGCGCGCGCTCCGTGTGCGGCTCCGTGAAGAAGTCGCGCGTCGCGCGGTCCTCGACGATCACGCCGCGATCCATGAACAGCACACGGTCGGCGACCTCGCGGGCAAAGGCCATCTCGTGCGTCACGACCATCATCGTCATGCCATCGGCCGCGAGCGCGACCATGACCTCGAGCACTTCGTTGATCATCTCCGGATCAAGCGCCGACGTCGGCTCGTCGAACAGCATGGCCACGGGATCCATCGCCAGGGCGCGCGCGATCGCGACGCGCTGCTGCTGGCCGCCGGAGATCGCGCCCGGAAACTTGGCGGCGTGCTCGGCGACGCCGACGCGCTCGAGCAGGGCCATCGAGCGCTCGGTGGCCGCGCGGCGATCGCGCCGGAGCACCTCGATCTGTCCGAGGTTGAGATTTTCGAGGACGGTGCGGTGCGGGAAGAGCTCGAAGCTCTGGAACACCATTCCGATCTTGGCGCGCAGCGCCGGCAGATCGGTTCCGCGCGCGCCCACCGAGATGCCGTCCACTTCGATCGTGCCTTCGTCGATCGTCTCGAGCCCGTTCACGCAGCGGATGAGCGTGCTCTTGCCCGAGCCCGAAGGACCGCAGACGACGACGACCGATCCCCTCGCGATCTGGGCGCTACACCGATCGAGAGCGAGATAGTCTCCGTACCACTTTCTGACATCACGGATCGCGATCATCACCGCTCGAAGCGAGAGTGAAGCAAGGGCATCTCGCCCCCGCCCGAAGCTACGGTGGTGCGCGGCCGCGTCGAAAGCGCCGGCGCCCTGCGCCGTATCCCGTGTAGACACGCGCGGGCAGCGTGCGTCATACCATGCGCCGGGCGGGCGAAACGCCGCCGGGCGAAACGCCGCCGGGCGAAACGCCGCCGGGCGAAACGCCGCCGGGCGGCGCGGTGCTCTTGCGCCCAGCGCAGAGGGTGACAATAATGGTACGGACCAGTAAGGTCCGTACCATTGGCACCGTCTCCCTCCGCCGGGCAGGGCTCGCGATGACCGCACAGGCTCTCTTTGCCGATCCGACGACGACGTCACGCGGGTCGATGCCGTACACGAGCCCGCCGGCGCGCCCGCGCCCGCCGGGGTACGCCGACGTGTCGCGAGCGGACGCGCTCGATGCCGCCGCGACCGATGATCTGGCGCTTGTCGAGCGCCTGCGCCGTGGCGACGAAGGCGCGCTCGACGTGCTCCTCCTCCGCTTCTGGGCGCCACTCGTCGCCTACGCCGAGCGCCTCGCCGACACGCGCGACGCCGCCGAGGATATCGCGCAACGCGCGTTCTATCGCGTGTGGGAACGGCGCGCCGAGTGGCGGCCGACGGGCTCGCTGCGTGGTCTACTCTATCGCGTGGCGCACAACCTCGCGGTGAGCGAGCGGCGCGCCGGTCAAGCGCACGAGCGCGCGGCGCGGGTGCACGTCGATCGGATCGCGCAGGTGCGCACGCCGCTCGAGGCCGTCGAGGAGGCCCAGCTCCGCGCGCGTCTCGAGCGCGCGATCCAAGCCCTCCCCACGCGGCGCCGCCAGGTCTTCGTGCTCCGCTGTCTCCACGACCTCTCGTACAAGGAGATCGCCGTGGTCATGGGCACATCGACGCAGACGGTCGCCAACCAGCTGAGTCACGCGCTGACGACGTTGCGGCTCTCGCTGGGAGACGCGAGAGACTGATGGCGTGTGCGTAGTGCGAGGGGCTTGGGGCTAGAAACACCAAACGGCGTGAACAGTCCCTAGGCCCAAGCCCATCACTTGGCTGCCGCTCCCCGGTACGCGACTCCCGCTCGCATAACCCACTGCACGCGTTCCAGCGCCGCGATGTCGCGCAGCGGATCGTCGGCGACGGCGATCAGGTCGGCGCGATGTCCGATGCTGATCGCACCCGACGTCGCCTCCTCGCCGAGCAGGCGCGCCGCCACGGAGGTCGCCGACCTGATCGCCTGCATCGGTGTCATTCCGTAACGCACCAGATAGGTGAAGTCGCGCGCCTCGGGCTCGGTCGGCTCGTCCCACGAGAAGCCGCCGACGTCGGTGCCGTACGCGATCAGGTCGCCCGCGCCGCGCCGGATCGCGTCGGTGAGCGCCTTCGCCTTGAGCGCGGACTGCATGTCGCGCAGCGTGTCGCGCGTGGGACGCGGACGAAGGCCAACGAAGATCGTCGGACACCAGTAAATGCGCTGTTTCTTGAGCCGGTCGACGAGATCGGGTGTCATGCCGTCGCCGTGCTCGATGCTGTTGACGCCGGCGCGCAGCGCGGCATCGATGCCCTCCCAGCCGGTCGCGTGCGCCGCGACGCCGATGCCCAGGCGGTGCGCTTCATCGACGAGCGCGCGGAACTCCTCGTCGGTCCAGTTCACCGTCGTGTGCAGCTTGCCGTCGGCGCCGATGCGGTTGTGGCGGTCCGAGTACGTCTTGATCCACTCCGCGCCAAACTTCACCTGCGTTCGCACCGCGCGACGAACCGCGTCTACGCCGTCCGCCACCTCAACGCCGCTCGGCACCGTCAGCTCCCACGCGTAGCCATTCAACGGATACGCGCCGCTCGGTGCCAGCGCGCGCGTCGCCACGATGAGGCGCGAGCCGGTGATCACGCCGCGCGTGATCGCCTTCTGCACGTCGACGTCGGCGTACATCGCGCCCTCGGTGCCCAGGTCGCGCAGCGTCGTGAAGCCGTGTTCGAGCGCGACGCGCGCCGCCACGCCCGCGCGGAGGGTACGGTACGGCATCGACTCGAGCAGGATCTGCGGATCGTAGCCCGGCCCCTGCAAAAAGACGTGCGTGTGCGCGTCGATCAGCCCCGGAAGCACCGTCATGCCACTCATGTCGACGCGCACGGCAGCTCCCGCGCTGGCGGCGACGCTGTCGTACGGGCCGACCGCGGCGATCCGGTCGCCGACGATGAGGATGCCCTGATCGCGGCGCGCGACGTCACCGACGCCGTCGACCAGCGAGCCCGCGCGCACCAGCGTGCGCGCCGGTGCATCGGCCGGCGCCTGAGCCGCGAGCGGAGCGGCGGCGATGATCGCGATCGCGATCGCGAGGAGAGAGCGCGTCCAACACCGGGATCCGGGCATCTTACCTCTGTTTGATCAGGCGGAGCCGCTCGATGCTGCGCATCCAGTCGAGCGTGATCTCGGGCGAGATCGACCGATAATACTCCGTGCCCGCCTCGCGCACCTCCGCGGTGACGAGCCGATACAGGTCGAGGCCGCTGCGCGCGCCGTCGATCGCCGCCAGCATCTCCCGCAGCAGGTAGCCATTCACGCCGTCGGGGAATGGCATGTCGTCGTGCGCCGCGAGGGGCGCGGTCCACGCGGCAACCGCGACGGCCATCGAGAGGATCGATGCGCGACGCGACCCGCGCCCTTCTGTGCACAACGTCATCGATCGGATGTCCGAGAAGAGTACGGCTGACGACTGGCGGCTGACGACCGCGCCCTCAGCACGCGGCGCGCGCGGCGCTCATACCATCCGGTCGCGGATAGCGTCGGGCGCGATGGTAGTGTGGGCGGTCGTCGCGCGTGTCTAACGGTCCGGGCCCTCGCACGCCTCGAGATGTTCATGCGCCGACCGTTAGCCGCTCCCCTCTCGACCGCCATATGGTGATGGCGAACGCCGCTCCTGCGTCCGGCGCCGAGGTCGAGCGGGCGCTCCGTGGCGACGCCACGCTCGACGAGCTGCGCCGTCTCGCGGCGTGGCGCATGGCCGATCCGTCGCACGAGCGCATAGCACGCGAGACGGAGCGCGTGATTCGTCTCGCGTGGCAATTCCGGACGCGCGACCCGGCCGCGCCGCCCTCGGCGGCGGCGATCATCGCGCGCGGGCTGCTCTCCACCCAGACCGGACTTCGAGGACGTCATGATCGCTGACCCGCAGCATGAGTTGCGCCATGAACTGCGGCGTGAGCTGCGTCGCTCGCGCCGCATAAACGCCGTCACGCTCTCGCTCCTCGTCCTCATCTCCGCGGGTGCCTTTGTGCAGGCGACCGCTCGCGGCACAAAGTTCGACGAGATCGATGTCGGCCGGATCAACGTGCGCGAGCCCGACGGCACGCTGCGCATGACGATCTCGAACAAAGCGCGCTTTCCCGACAACATCATCGACGGGAAGACCTACCCGCTCCGCTCCGGAGCCCGTGAAGCGGGACTGCTCTTCTTCAACGATCGCGGCGATGAGCAGGGCGGCATTGGATGGAGTGGCCGCAAAACGAGCGACGGCCACGAGGCGAGCGGTGGGCTGGCGTTCGACCAGTGGCGGCAGGACGAGACGGTGACGCTCTCGTACGAGGATGAGAACGGGCGCAAGTGGGCGGGGCTCAAGATCACGGATCGCTCCGACGTGCCGCTCTCGCAGTTGGCCGACGCCTTGATGGACATTCGCGGCCGCTTCCCCGCCGGCGCCGCGCGTGATAGCGCGACGCGCGCGCTGCGGCAGGACGCGGTGACGCGCGGCTGGAGTTCGGCGTCGCGCGTGCTCGTCGGCCGCGAGCGCGACAAGTCGGCGGTCCTCCGACTCAACGACCGCTCGGGACGCACGCGCATGCTGATGAGCGTGGACTCGTTAGGCATCGCGCGTCTGCAATTCCTCGACGCCGCCGGCACCGTCACGCGAGAGATTGCCGGCGATGCGGTAGCGCGTCCACCGTCGCGATAGCCGGAGCAACACGCGGTACGCCGCACGCAGTGACCGTACCCTATCAGACTTCAACGTGGATACGGTCCCACGAGCTGCATCGCCTGCACGTCGCGCACGCCGGCGAGCGCCGGGTCACGCGACGCGACGCCGTCGATCTCCCACCGCCACGGATAGCGCCCTTCGCTCATCGGCAGCACGACGACCCACGCGTCGCCCTCCCGCGCCGCCGCGATCGGCCTGGTCGAGAACGACGCGTCCCGCCCGGCGAGCGCCACCGCCGTGGCGGCCGGTGCCTTCGACACCGGGAGCTCGAAGCGCACCACTTCGCCCCATCGACGCTGGAGGAGAAAATGGTGGCCCGGGTCGAACTTCACGCCGGTCACCGGCCCGACCGTGCCGACATCGATGGTGTCGACCGCCTCCGCGAGGTGAATCGTGCGCTGGACCGTCCCCGAGGCGGTCACGAGATCGACGTCGAGCGCCGGGAGATCATAGGCACCATCGGGCTGGCGCTGGGAGACGATCAGCCTCGTGCCGATGACCTGTCCGTCGAGATCGGGCATGAACCTTCTCGTGAGCCACGGCATCGCGAACGACGTCAGGTCGCGCCCCGCTTCCTTGGACATCAATGCAATGAGCTCGCGGTATCCGGCGGGCTTCGCCTCGAACTGCAGCTTGCTGTAGGCGCGGATGGCGCGGTCGAATCCGGAATCGCCAACGACGTACTCGAGCATGTGGAGTACCCACGCGCCCTTCGAGTAGTAGCCGCCAGTCGGTCCCGGCGGAATCAAACTCTGCCGGCCTTCGGTGCCGAGCATGACACCGTTGCGCGCCCGTTCCCAAAAGGCCGGACCCAGCCGCGGATACTCGGCGGCGAGCGCGGCCCCCTCAGCGAACGTCGCCCACCCTTCGCGCAGCATCGTCGCGGCGGGGCCATCGGCATTCAGCGTCCAGGCGTGCGACGTCTCGTGCGCCCACGTGTACGACGGATTGCCGGTCGATGCGCGCGTGCTCGAGTCGCTGACGCCGCCACCGCACATCACGAGATCCGCCTCGCGCTGCCCGCATCCGCTGGTCGCGCCGTAGCCGAACGACTCGACCGCGGCGTGATACGGGGGATCGTTCGCCGGACCGAAGCGCGCCACGAAGTAGCGGTAGACGCGCGCAAAGGCGGCGGCGACGGTGTCGTGGCTCACGCGCGCGTCGGGCCGGAAGAACGTCTCGACGGTCAACCCGCCCACCGTCGTTCGCTTGGGCATCCAGTGCCGGTCGTACAACAGCGCGACGAGAAACTCCGGGTGCGCGCTCTCACCGCGCACGATGCGCGTTCCTCCGACGACCGTGTCGGTCTGCGGGAGGCTCGTCGTCAGTCGATATGCGGCTGGCACGCGCACCGTGACCGAGTAGCGGCCGCGATCGTTCGCGCTGTTGAGGTCGAGGTACGCGTGCCATCCCGACGTGTTGAAGTACTCGCCGTAGGCGGGCGGGCCGGCATCAGCGACCGGCGCCGGCGCGCGCGCGCTATCGGTTGCGCCGCGGCTCACGGAGCGGCGCTCCTCGGCCACCGAATACGTGAGGACGAGCTGCGCGCGTGGGCGCGGCGGCACATCCACCCACAGCATGCCGTGTCCGAGCACGTTCGCGCCGCCACGCTCGTAGATGTGCGCGGCTCGACGGCCGTCGACGCGCACGTCCATGATCCGCACACCGTTGTTGAGATGCGCGACGAATCCGTACGGCGCGCCGACGGCGATCGCGATCGTGTCGAGGACATCGACGCGTTTGCCCGGCACGAGCTCGGCGTGAATCAGGTGCGCGAGAACGCGATTCATGCTGTCCGCCGGGAGCTGCCGCGTCACGGTCCAGCGCTTGCCCGACTCCATCGCCTCGTAGAGGCCGGAGAAGTTGCGCATGGCGGACACGCCGCCACGCAAGCCCGATTGCGGCGCGGGCAGGCTGTCCACGCTTCCGGCGAGAAAGAGCACGGCACGTCCATCGCGCTGCCACAACACGCGCGCCTGTTTGGAAACGCGGGTCGCCTGTCGCTCGGCCGCCGCCTTCACCATCGCCCGAATCACGGAATCGGGAAAGACGGCGGCGAATGCCTCCGGCGTGCCGTTGGCGAAGCGAGTCATTACGTGTGTCGCGAGCGCCGCCGGCGTGCGGTCGCCGCGCGGCGCGTTCTGCGCCGAGCATCCGCGGCCGGCCGGGGGGAGCGCCGCCACCACGGCGAGCGCCGCAATGCGCAAAGCGCCGCGACGAATCGCGGCGCCGTGATGCGTGGCCAAGTCCAGCGACGTCATTTGCTGCCGCGTTTGCCCGAATCGCCGACGGTGGATGTCACCTTCCCGTCCGCATCGAGGAACTCGATGCGCGCCGCGCCGAGCGAATCGACGACGAGCCGCAGCCGCGACTTGCCGTTGGGGTCGGAGAGATTGAGGATCGCCGACCGATCCTGGCTCCGTCCGATGAAGACGCGCTGCGCCGCCAACGGAACGCCGTTGCGGGGAGCCGCCCAGCGCTTGAGCGCAGCCACGCGCGCGACCGTGTCGGCCATCTTCATGATCGAGTCGCGCTCGAGAACCCAGTCGTGAATGTCGACGTTGGCGCGGTCCAACATCGAGATGCCAACGAAGCGCTTTCCATTGTTGTCCCGATAGTCCAGGTTCAGCACTTGATCCTGGTTGAATTGGTCGAAAGACATATGGGTCGATGCTTCGAACTTTCCATCGGCGCCCTGCTTGCCCTCGAAGGTGAAGCCACCGTTCTCCGTCCCTTCATCGTTGAAGAAGATGAAGCCCGGGCGTCCGCCACCGGGATAACCGAACGGCTGCCCCTTGTAGATCGGCCCGATCGACCGCGGCCGATTCGAGATCACGAGGCGGTACTTGCCGTCGGGCTCCATAACGTTGATGCGCTCGACGTCGATCTCGGTGAACTTCTCGTGCGTCGCCGGCTTCTTGAACGCGGCCGCGGTGCCGACCAGCATCACGACGGTCGTCGCGATCGCGTAGATCTTGAGAAAGCGAACGTCTCGCTCGAGCTGGTGACTCATGGTCGCTCACGGTGGAGGGTGCACCCACATCACGCGTGTCGCGCGAGGATCATACCATTCAATCTGAGCGCTGTCATCCTGAGCGAAGCGAAGGATCAGTCGTCCGACGAGCAGATCCTTCGTCGCTGCGCCACTCAGGCCGACTAGACGGCGATGCAGGAGCGACGGGGTGAATGGATGGCTCTCCCGTTGCTCTTCCAGCCTGCTTGTCATCCCGACTACGGCCGTCCCAGCGCGGCGCGGAGCTTAGGTAGGTCGGTCCCGACGAGCGTATTCAGCGTCGCCACGCTCGACGCGAGATCGGCCGCCGCGAAGTCGAGTGTTCGCAGCTCGGCCTGCGTCGGCGGGTAGGCGTTCGAAGTGAGACCGCCAATAACGTCGAACACCTCACCGATCGGCGCCCCGTAGTCGGGCGCGAAGGCGCGACGCAAGGTCGCGATCTGCGACGCGACGCCTTTCACCACACTGTCGGTCGCCGGCGACGGCGGACGGCGCGCGAGCAGCGGACGCAGATGCGCGAACTCCGTATCCACGGAGGCGAGCAGTCTCTTGCCGTCGGCATACACGCGCGCCAACGAGTCAACACGCTTGGCGATACCCTGCCGCGCGGCCAGCGACTCGGCCGACGGCTCGGCGCGCGGGTTCGCGCGCACGGTGAGCGGCTGCGTCGCGGTCGCGCCGTGCGCGATCAGTCTGACGGTGTAGCTCCCCGGCGGAACGAGCGGCGCGAGCGGCGCCCCGTAGAAACCGGAATCGCTTGGGGCCGGCACGAAGGCGAGACCCATGCGCAGATTCCAGACGATGCGATGCACGCCGGCCGAGCCCGGCGCCGCCAGCTCGCGAACGACCGAGCCATCGGCGGCCAGGATTTGAATGCGCGCCGTTTCCGCGCTGTCGCGCAGGCTGTAGGTGACCAGCGCGCCCACCGGCGCGTTCGGCGCCGAGAATTTCCCCGCGGCCGTCAGCGGCTGATCGCGCCACTGATAGTATTCCGTCGCGTCGCGCAGCGGAAAGAGCTGTGCCGCGCCCTCGGCGCGTGCCGGATCGCCCGTCTCGAGCGAACGAATGTCGTCGAGCACGAGCACGCTGCGCCCGTGCGTGCCGAGGATGAGATCGTTGTTGCGCTCGTTGACGATTGCCCGCGTCACGATCACGCGCGGCAGGTTGCCGCCGGGGAACGACCAGTGGCGACCGCCGTCGAACGACCAGTAGAGGCCGAACTCCGTACCGGCAAAAAGAAGATTCGGGTTCCGCGGATCTTCCGTCAGCGTCTTCAGGGGCGCGGTGGCCGGTAGATCGCCGGCGATGGCGCTCCACGTCGCGCCGCCATCGGCGGTCTTGAAAACGTATGGCTTCTGATCGTCGTTGGTGTGGCCGTCGAACACGACGAACGCCGTCTTCGCGTCGTGACGCGAGGCCACCACCTTCGCGACCGACGGCGCGCCGGCGAGATGAAAGCGCGCGGTGAGATTCGTCCAGTGCGCGCCGCTGTCGGTGGTCATCTGCACGGTGCCGTCGTCGGTGCCGACGTAGAGCGTTCCCGCGGCGCGCGGCGATTCGGCGATCGTCGTGATGTTGCCGTAGGCACTCGTGCCGTCGTCGCGCGAGAGCGTCGTGCTGTCGCGATCCGGGATGCCGGGACCGAGACTGAGCGTGCGCCAGTCCAGATTCCGCGTGAGGTCGGGGCTGATCACTTGCCACGTCGTGCCGTGATCGGCCGTCTTGAGCAGCTTGTTCGCGCCGTAGTAGTAGACGCGCGGATCGACCGGGGACACGAGGATCGCCGTGTTCCAGTTGAAGCGGTATCGCTCCGTGCGCTCGGCCGCGACCGGCGTGATTCGCCGCTCCTCGTGGGTCTCGATGTCGACGACATAGCCGCGGCCGTTCTGCGAATTGGCGTAGAGCAGCCGCGGGTTCGTCGGATCCGCCGCAGTCTGAAAGCCGTCGCCGTACTCGAGGAACGTGACCTGGTCATCGAACAGCCGGCCGCGCGAGTGCGTGCCGCTCGGAAAGCCGAACGTCCCCAGGTCCTGCAGGCCGCCGTAGATCCAATACGGATCGCGCGCATCAATCGTGATGTCGTAGAACTGTCCGATCGGCAGATTGTCGATGTAGTTCCAGCTGCGCGCGGCATCGTACGTGAAGAAGACGCCGCCGTCGTTCCCGAGCATCATGTGGTCGGGCTGGCTGGGATCGATCCAGAGCGCGTGATGATCGGGATGCAGGCGCCGTCCGAGGGAATCGCTCGTGAACGTCTTCCCACCGTCGATCGACAGGTAGAGATAGGTGCCGAGCAGCCAGACGCGGTCGGGATTCTTCGGATCGACCCTGATCTGGCTGAAGTAACTCGGCCGCTCGTCGAGCCGGCTCTGGCGCGTCCACGTGGCGCCGCGATCGGCCGACCGAAAGACGCCGCCGGCACGGCTCTCCAGCACGATGTAGACGATGTTCGGATCGCTGCGCGCGATGTCGATGCCGATGCGGCCAATGTTGCCCGCCGGTAAGCCGGAGCTTACGCGTTCCCACGTGTCGCCGCCGTCGAGCGAGCGCCAGAGTCCGCTCGTCGGCCCGCCGCCCGAGAAGCCCCAGGCGCGGCGGCGCCGCATGTAGGTCGCGGCGAACATCGTGCGGCCGTCGCGCGCCATCGCCACGTCGATCACGCCCGTGTTGTCGTCGACGCCGAGCACCTTGCGCCACGTCGCGCCGCCGTCGCGCGTGCGGTAGAGGCCGCGCTCCTCGTTCGGTCCCCAGAGGTGTCCGACGGCGGCGACAAAGACGGTGT
Organism: Gemmatimonadaceae bacterium; assembly: GCA_040003335.1. GTDB lineage: Bacteria > Gemmatimonadota > Gemmatimonadetes > Gemmatimonadales > Gemmatimonadaceae > JALZAE01. Next base: position 30,030 of record JBDUCS010000003.1, read on the forward strand.
TCGGATCGCGCGGATCGATCACGACGCGCCCGATGCTCTGCGTCTCGCGCAGCCCCATGTTCTTCCACGTCGTGCCGCCGTCGAGGGAGCGGTAGACTCCATCCCCCCAAGTCGAGCTCTGCCGGCCGTTCGGCTCGCCCGTGCCCGCCCACACCACGTTGCGGTCGCTCGGCGCGATCGCGATGTCGCCGATCGAGAGCGCGGTGCCGTACGCATCGAAGACAGCATCCCACGTCACGCCGTTGTTGCGGCTGCGGAAAATGCCGCCCGACGCCGTGCCGACGAAGATGATGCGCGGATCGTCCTCGACCGCCTCGATATCGTCGACGCGGCCGCCGAACGACGCCGGCCCCAGGTGCCGCCATGCGGTATCCGGCCATCCGCGCGCCACCGGTACGGCCGGCGGCGGCGGCGCGGCCGCGCGCGGCTGTTGCGCCGGCGATGCCGTCGCGGCCAGCGCCATCATCGCGGCGGTCGCCGCTAGCGCACGCACGATCACGCGACGCCTCACTTGGCGTCGGTGTCGGCGAGGCGCTGCAGCGGGCGCACGAGCCGCACGCCGACCCGCGCGCTCGCGTCGCTCGTCGCCGACTTCACCGCCGCGAGCGCCTCCTCGTCGGTGGGGCTCTTGCCATCGATGCGCCACGTCCAGACGTAGCGGCCTTCGGTGAGCGGCATCTCGACCAACCACATATCGCCAGTCTTGGTCGCGGGGACCGGC
>JBDUCS010000410.1:0-2868 GCA_040003335.1 Gemmatimonadaceae bacterium
GGAGAGCGCGCGCGACGCGCCTCGCCCGCGCGCGACGGAGGTCCGCGGCGGATCACAGCACCCGCCGCAGTACCAGCGCATCCTCCATCGGCAGCCGGTAGTAATTCTTGCGGCGGCCGAACTCCTCGAAGCCACGCGATGCGTACAGCCGGCGCGCGGCCGCGTTCGAGTCGCGAACCTCCAGATATACGGTTGCCGCGCCATGCGCGCGCGCCTCGGCGAGGGCGACATCGATGAGGCGCGCGCCAAGTCCGCCGCGGCGCGCCCGCTCGGCCACAGCGAGGTTGGCGATCTCGCCCTCATCGGCGGCGAACCACGCGATCGCGTAGCCCTCGATCTCGCCATCTCGATCGGCCACGACGAACAGGACGCGCGGATCGACGGATAGGCCGACGAACGACTCCTTGGACCATGGATCGGTGAACGACGCGCGCTCGATGGCCACGATCGCGCTGAGATCGGCCGCTGCGACGCGCCGGATGCGCGGCTCCTCATCGCGCGCGGCGCCGGTGCGCGGCGCGTCGGGGTGGCGCATCGCCATCGTCAGCCGGTGGCCAGAGGGCGGCCGTGCGCCGCTTCCCACTTCACCTGCGCCTCGGCGAGCCGGCCATAGCTCGGCTCCCATGATGCGAGATCGACGGGATGCATCAGCGAGAGATCCAGCCGCGTCACGCCGCGCGCGTGTGGCGCATGCCCGGTCGCGAACGCCGGCCCGATCGAAGTCGAGTGCGCCGCGATCTCGCGGGCGGTGGCGATGCGGGGCTCGTCCGCCTCCGTCAACATGCCGTTGTCCTCGACCACGATCGTCTGCACGTGCTGCTCGCCGCGCATCGCGTCGAGACCGGCGCGATACGTGCCGGATGCGAGCGCTGGCTCGGCGCCGGCGACGATCAGCCACAGCGACGAGACCGCGTACAGGGGCACGCCGAGGCCGAGCGCCATCCCCTTGGCGATCGAGCCCGCGATGCGCAGGCTCGTAAAGCTCCCCGGGCCGGCGCCGCAGACGATGCACGCCAGGTCGCTCGCGGCGATACCCGCGCCACGGATCGCCTCGTCGACCGCCGGCATCAGCCGTTCTTCGCGCTCGCCACGCATCGCCACCGAGCGCTCGGCGAGCATGCGCGCGCCGTCGACGATGGCGACGCTGCCGGCATAGGTCGACGCGTCGAGCGCGAGCGTGAGCATCGCGTGTCAGCCCGCCATCAGCACGCGCCGCGACGGATCGCCGGCGATGTGCTCCAGCTCGATCGGCACGGCGTCGTGCGGCATCCGCGTGCCCGCGCGCTCCGGCCATTCCACGATCACCAGCGCGCGGCTGGCGATGATGTCGTCCCAGCCGATGTTCGTCAGCTCGGACGGGGACGTCAGACGGTACAGGTCGAGGTGAAAGATGCGAAACGTTGCGCGGTACTCGTGTACCAGCGCGAACGTGGGGCTCGTCACCGGCTCGGCAACGCCGCCGCCGCGGCCGATCGCCTGCGCGAGCGTCGTCTTCCCCGCCCCGAGGTCGCCGGCGATGCCGATCACGAGCGGCACGGCGACGGCACGGCCGAATCGCTCGCCCCATTCGGCGAGCTCGCTCTCCGTGACGGCGATGCGTCCGCGCGTCGCGCCCGGCGGCACGACGTGGTGGTGGTGCTCCGTCACGTCAGTGGTCGCTCTTCAGCGACGCGAGGCCGCCCGCGGCGCGCTGCTTCGGCTTCGACGCGCCGTCCTGCTTGGCGCGCAGCTCGAAGAGCTGGTCGCGGAGCGTGGCCGCCGTCTCAAAGTCGAGATCCTGCGCCGCCTCCTTCATCCGTTCGTCGAGGAGCGCGATCAGCGAGCCGATCTCCATCTCGCTGGCGTACGACGGCATCTGCTCGGCGATCCGCTTCCCGCGCACGTTGCGGTCGCCCGAGCGCGCGTCGGCGACGCGCGTGATGAAGCGGACTTGGTCTGTGCTCTTGACCACGCTCGTCGGGGTGATGCCGTGCTTCGTGTTGTGCGCTTCCTGGATGATGCGACGGCGCCGCGTCTCGTCCATGCAGCGCTCCATCGATCCCGTGATGCGATCGGCGTAGAAGAGCGCGCGCCCTTCCTGATGCCGCGCGGCACGCCCGACCGTCTGGATCAACGACCGGTCGCTGCGCAGAAATCCTTCTTGGTCGGCATCGAGAATCGCCACGAGCGATACTTCCGGCAAGTCGAGCCCTTCGCGCAACAGGTTGATGCCGACGAGCACGTCGAACTCGCCCAGCCGCAATCCGCGAATGATCTCCATTCGCTCGATCGCGTCGATGTCGGAGTGCATGTAGCGCACGCGCACACCCATCTGCTGCATGTAATCCGTGAGATCCTCGGCCATCCGCTTCGTCAGCGTCGTGACGAGCACGCGCTCGCCGCGCCGCTCCCGAATGCGGACTTCGCCCAAGAGGTCGTCCACCTGGCCCCGCACCGGACGCACCTCGATGATCGGATCGAGCAGCCCCGTCGGCCGGATGATCTGCTCGACGATCACACCCTCAGACAGCTGCTGCTCCAGCTCACCCGGCGTCGCCGAAACGAGGATCGCCTGCGGCGTGAGCGCGAGAAACTCGTCGAACATCAGGGGCCGATTGTCGAGCGCGCTCGGGAGGCGGAAGCCATACTCGACCAGCGTCAGCTTGCGCGCACGGTCGCCGTTGAACATTCCGCCGATCTGCGGGAGTGAGACGTGCGACTCATCGACGACGACGAGAAAGTCTTTCGGGAAGTAGTCGATCAAGCACGCCGGGCGCTCGCCGGCGGCGCGGCCGGAGAGGTGGCGCGAGTAATTCTCGATCCCGGCGCACGTTCCGATCTCCAGCATCATCTCGATGTCGAAGTTCGTCCGCGACTCGAGCCGCTGCG
>JBDUCS010000411.1:0-2850 GCA_040003335.1 Gemmatimonadaceae bacterium
GATCTCAAGCTCGAGCGGAAGGTGGTGCTCGAGGAGATCAGCATGGTCGATGACACGCCGGACGATCTCGTATTCGAGCTGCACAGCGAGCAGATGTGGGGCGACCATCCCTACGGCTACAACATCCTCGGCACGCGCGAGACCGTCTCGTCGCTGGGCGTGCGCGAGCTAAAGGAGCTGCATCGTCGCGCGTATCATCCGCCGCAGCTCGTCGTGGCGGCGTCGGGGAACGTGACGCACGACCGGCTCCTCGCCGAGCTGCACGAGACGGGCTGGGCGGACATCGCGCGCGGCGACGGCTCGATTCCACTGGTGCCGGCGCCCGTCGCCGCGCCGCCCACTACGCGGCACGTCGCGCGCGATTCGGCGCAGACGCACATCGTCTTCGGCCGGCCGACCGTACCGCACGGCGACCCGCGCCGCCTGGCGATCGTGCTCGTGAGCAGCATCCTCGGTGGCGGCATGAGCTCGCTCTTGTTCCAGCGCGTGCGCGAGGAGCTCGGGCTCGCGTACTCGGTGTACACGTTCCAGTCGTTCCACCTCGACACCGGTACCCACGGTATCTACGTTGGAACCGCCCCGGAGACGGCGGCCGAAGCGACGAGCGCGATCAGGGACGAGCTCGCGCGTCTCGTCGAGCGGGGATTGAGCGACGATGAGATCACGATGGCCAAGAGCCAGCTCAAGGGCCAGCTCACGTTGTCGATGGAGAGTGTGTCGTCGCGGATGTACCGCGCCGCCGGCGTGGAGCTCTACCAGGAGCCGTACCGGTCGCTCGACGAAATCCTCGCCGAAATTGAAGAGATCAGCCGGGAGGATGTGGTGTCGGTATGCCGTGAATTTTTTGATCCCGAGACACATACCGTTTTGAGTCTAGGTCCCGCCGCCTGATAACGTAAATCGGGAACCGTAAGTGCGGCGCGAGATGTCGACTCATTTACGTCTTGGCATATCTACGTTTTCGAGATGAACCTCACCTTCAAAGGGAATCCATCTCCCATGCGCATCGGCGTTCCGAAAGAGATCAAGACCAACGAGAATCGCATCGCGCTCGTACCGGCCGGCGCCGAGGCGCTCGTGGCGGCGGGGCACTCCGTGTCGATCGAGAAGAGCGCGGGTGAAGGGAGCGGCTTCTCCGATGAGATGTACACAGCCGTCGGCGCACTGATCGCTCCCGACGCGGACGCGACGTGGCGCGATGCGGAGATGATCATGAAGGTAAAGGAGCCGATCGGCGTCGAGTGGCCTCGGATGAAGAAAGGGCAGACAATCTTCACCTACTTCCACTTCGCCGCCGATGAGGCCCTGACCAAGGCGCACATGGCGAGCGGTGCGACGTGCATCGCGTACGAGACGGTGGAGCTGCCCACGCGCGAGCTGCCGCTCCTCGTCCCGATGTCGGAGGTTGCCGGCCGCATGGCGGTGCAGGAGGGCGCGAAGTATCTCGAGAAATTGTATGGCGGACGCGGCGTGCTGCTCGGTGGCGTGCCCGGCGTGCCGCAGGCCAAGGTCGTGATTCTCGGTGGCGGCATCGTCGGGATCAACGCGGCGAAGATGGCGGCGGGAATGGGTGCCAAGGTGACCGTGCTCGACCTGTCGCTGGAACGGCTGCGCTACTTGAGCGATGTGATGCCGGCGAACGTCAGCCTCATCTACTCGAACCGGCACAACATCCTCGAGCAGATCAAGACGGCGGACCTGGTGATCGGCGGCGTGCTGATCCCGGGCGCGAAGGCACCGAAGCTGATCCGCCGCGAAGACCTGAAGACGATGCAGCCGGGCTCGGTGATCGTCGACGTCGCCATCGATCAGGGGGGATGTGTGGAGACCATCCACGCGACGACGCACGAGAATCCCACGTATGTCGTCGACGGCGTGATTCACTACGGCGTGGCGAACATGCCGGGGGGCGTACCGCGCACCTCGACACTCGCGCTGACGAACGCGACGTTCCCGTACGCGATGCGGTTGGCGAACAAAGGCTGGAAGCAGGCGATGAAGGACGACCCGGCGCTCCTCAAGGGGCTCAATATCGTCGGCGGCAAGATCACCTATCCCGGTGTCGCCGAGGCGTTCGGCATGCAGTACGTGGAGCCGTCGACATTCTTGAGTTGATGCGCGTGCTTGGGCGCGGGCTTCCGCCCTCGACAGAGCGGCGACCACTGCCGCCGATTCTCTGCTATCACAAGGTCGACCCCCGGCGCGAGCTGGGGGTCACTCGCATCTCGCCCCGCCGATTCGCGCGGCAGATCGAGCGGTTGGCGCGCGAGGGCTGGCGCGCGCTCGCCTGGACCGAGCTCCTCGCGTGCGCGCGTGGTGAGCGCGCGGTGGGCGCGCACGAGCTGGCAGTCACGTTCGACGATGGGTACCGCGCGCTGCGCGACCATGCCTTTCCTGTGCTGGCCGCCGCCGGCTGGCCGGCGACGTGTTCGGTGATCACCGACTACGCGGGCCGCCTGAATCGATGGGATGTCGCGTACGGCGGGCACCGTTTCGCGCACCTCGCGTGGCGCGACATGCGCCGCTGGCAGCCGCGCGGTATTCACTTCGCGTCGCACACCGCGACGCATCCACGGTTGACGTGGCTCGATGAGCGCACGGTCGCGGGTGAGATGGTGCGGTCGCGGGGCGCGATCATGGACGCGCTGGGTGTCGAGCCGGGCGCGGTCAGCTATCCGTTCGGCGCCGCGGCCGAGCGCGAGCAAGCGATTGCTGCCGATTGCGGTTATGACGCGGGGTTCACCCTCGCCGGTGCCTGGAACGGGTCGGTGATGGCGATCGCGCGGACGCCGGTCTATGTGTGGGCGCCGCCGCGGCCCGCCGTGGGACGGCTGCGGTGGATCGAGCGCG
>JBDUCS010000136.1:0-9512 GCA_040003335.1 Gemmatimonadaceae bacterium
GAGCCGACCCACGCCAACACGTCGCCGGAGCGATTGTCGAGAACGACCGCCGCCGCGTGCTGGCCGCCGCGCTCGCGCATCGCGGCGACGGCGGCCGACACCGCCTGCTCGACCTGCTGTTGCAGCGCGAGATCGAGCGACGTCCGCAACGGCGCCGGATCTCGCTCGCTGGACCGCTGCGCATCCTGCTCCGTGTCGAGCCAGGCGAGCACGCGCGTCGTGAAGTGCGGCGCCAGAAACGGCGCGCGATGGGTGCGCGCCACGAGCGGCTCCATCGCCGCGAGCGCCAGGTCGGCCTCAGTCGCGTAGCCGAGCCGCCGCATGCGCGCGAGCGCGAACGCGCGTCGTGCGTGCGCGCGCTCGGGCGACACGAGCGGGTTGTCCACCGACGGCGCGTGCGCGAGTCCGGCGAGCGCCGCCGCCTGCGCGAGGCTGACATCGCTGGCGCTCGCGTCGAAATAGAGCTTCGACGCCGCGGCGACGCCGATTGCGCCCTGCCCCAGCGGCACGCGATTCAAGTACTGCTCGAGCAGCTGCTGCTTGCCGAGATGCGCGTCGAGACGGACCGCCCACAGTACCTGCGTCGCTTTCCCGATCAACGACCGCCTCGACGGATGGATGAGACGCGCCGTCTGCATGGTGATCGTCGACGCGCCAGAGACGACGCGCATCGCGAGGAGATTGTCTCTTGCCGCGCGACCCGCCGCGCGCCAGTCGATCGCGCCGTGCTCGTAGAATCGCCGGTCCTCGGCGGCGACGAACGCCTGGATGATCTTCGAATCGATCTCAGCGAGCCGCATCCATCGCATGCGGCTCCCGTCGTCCGCGCGCGATGTGCGCAGCACGATGCCCGCCCGGTCCTCGAGCACGATGCCCGGCGCGGCACTCGGCGCCGTCACCGACGCCGGCAGCGGCAACACGACGAAGATGAGCGCGGCGATGGCCGATAGAATCGCCGGCACTGCTACGCTGATGAGAATTCTGGCTTGGATAGGTCTACCAAGAATCGAATGCTGCCGCACCCGGCGCCAAACACCCGGCACCAGCCTCACGGCTTGGTCCGAGCGGTGACCGTGAACACCCCGCCGTCGCTACGGCCAAACACGGCGGCATTGTACATCTCTTCGGCGTGCGCCGGTGGACGCGTGAACACGCCCGGCGTCGTCGCGCGGGCGATGTACGTGGCGGTGTACGTCCCGCGGAACAGGTATGTGGCGTAGTACACCACACGATCGTCGCGCAGCTCGCGGTGATCGAACGGCGACCACCAGCCGGAATCCCAGCTCCCGTAGTACCAACGGCCGTACGCACTCGACGTGCTGTCGCTTGGCTCCTCCTGCTCGCCTTCCTGCACGCGTCCCGGTCCGGGGAGCGGTGCCGCCGTCCGGAGGCTCAGATCCACCGCCTCGAGGCCGCCAGGGAGCGGATCGTCGAGCACGAAGAACTGGCGATCGTTGGGCACCTTGATGCGGAGCCGCACGCGTACGAGATCGCCCTCGGCCACGCTCGTCACCGGTTTGCTCGACTCGTACTTCTCGTACCAGCGCTCGATGACGATGCCGCTGTCCACCGGCGTGACCGGCCGCTGCACCGGGACCGCGTGCACCGTGAGATAGTAGTACCCGGTGCCGCCCGCGGCGCCGCTGCTGCCTAACGAGAGCTTGAGCGACTTCGTCCCATCGGCACGCGGCACTACGAGGCCGGCGAGCGAGACGAGCGTGTCGCTCGTGCCCTTGCCGCTCTGCGCGCGCAGCACGACGCGCCCGCCGCTCGACACGCTGACGCTCCGGGACGCGTCGCCCTTTCGCTGCTGCTCGAAGTCCGACAGTGCAGAGACGACGAACGAGAGATCCTGCGTGTTCCACAGCCACGCCGAGCGGGCAGACGACGATCGGCCCTGTTGCACGAGCGTCTCGACGAGTGGGCCGATGAGCGGGTGCGTGGGGTTGATCGCCAGCGTCGCGCTCAAGAGCCGGGCCGTCGGCCGGAGATGCGATTCGAAATAGAACGGCGTACTGTCGGGCAGAATAGCCCGGCGTCCCTCGAGCTTCACCGCCGCCCAGCTCGGCGCGATCAGTCCGAGCGACGCCTGCTGCGCGCCGCGCCGCGCCACCACCACCGCCAGCCGGATACGATCCTCCTGCGCCATCTGCGCGGCGCCGGCGATGAGCCGGTTTTCCGCCGGCACGTCGGCGTGCCCCGTCCGCGAGAGGAAATCGGCCGCGGCGACTTTGTCGCCGAGCCAGACGTAGCGGCGCTCGTACCAGTTCGCGACCGGCGTCACCACCGGACGCTCGGCGCTGTTGAGACTCTCGCCCAAGTAGCGCGACAGACGCGCGATCACGCTGTCGTTCACCACCACCCCCATCGCCTTCGCGTCGAGGAGGAATGCGCCGGCGTACGCGCTGAGCCACGGCGTCGTCCAGTCGGTGTTGCCCCAGTAGCCGATGCCGCCGTCGCTGCGCTGTCGCCGCGCGAGGATCGCGACGGCCGTCTCGACCTCGCGCTTGGGGTCGACACCAGTTGGTGTCGACGTACCCATGGTCTTCTGCGCGCGCCAGAGCGCGATGATCGGCGTGCCGGTGCTCGTCACCTGCTCCGTGCAGTAGTACGGATAGACGTGCAGCCAGCGATACGCGCCTTTCACGATCGCCATCGGCGACCCGCCGAGGTTGAGATCGATCGTCGACCGAGCCGGATCGAGATCGGACGGCAGAATGAACTCCGCCGTCGCCGTGTCGCGCACGGCGCCGGCAATAGTGTAGGCGACCGGGTGATAGTCCGGCTTCACCGGAATGCGCAGCTGCACCGCGTCCGCGCCGGCCCCCGACGTGGCGCGAAAGCGGAAGGTGACGCTGTCCCGCGGGAGCGTTGCCGGAACGGCGCGGAACGGAAAGCGCACCTCGCGGCCGCGGCCGGCTTCGAGCGCCGCCGTCTGCGTCGCATCACCCTTGAGCTCGACGCCGGTCGCCGATGCCGTCACCTGCACGCTCGGCGTTCCCCCCGTCCGGACGTTCACCACGGTGCCAGCCGTGAAGTCGTCACCCGCCCGAACGATGCGCGGAAGCGCCGGCCGCGCGACGAGCGGGCGCGACACGAGCATCGACGATTGTCCGCTCCCGTAGCGATCGCCCTGCGTCACAGCGACGGCCATCACCCGGAACGTCGTGAGGTTGTCGGGTAGCTTCGCGGCGACGGTGACATCGCCGCTCGCGTCGGTCACCACCGAGCCCAACCAGAATGCCGTCGCGCGGAACTGACTCCGCATGATGTCGGCGTTCCCCGCGCCGCCGCCGCCGCCCGGATCGCGCCGTCCCTTTTCTCCCTCGGGAATTTGCGGCGCCACCGACACGAGGTTGCTGGCGAGCCGCAGACCGAGTCCGCGCGGCGCGTAGAGCAGGTCTATCGGATCGGGCGTCTTGTAGCCAGTCAACGCGAGCACGCCTTGGTCCACGGCCCACAACGTCACCTCGCTGCGCGCGCCGGCGCCCCTCTGGTCGCGCACCTGCACGCGCACGCGCGCGCTGTCGCCCGGCTTGTACTCGGGCGCCAGCGCCTGTACGTCCACCGTGAGCCGCTTCACTTCCGGGGTCACGCGCAGCTCGGCGTAGCCCACGCGCACCGTCGGGCGGCCCGGATCCTCGAGCGTACTCGGCGGCGCTCTGCGGCCACGCGCGACGAACACGCCGATGAAGACGTTGGGCGTGTACGCTTCGGTAATCGGAAACTTCAACGATGTGGAACCGCTCGAGAGCTTCATCCGCCGCTGCTCGATCAGCCCCTCGCGCTCCACGGTGATCCACGCTTCGGCGTCCGTGAACGGAGACGCGATCAGCACCGTCGCCGTGTCGCCCACCGCGTAGCGCGTGCGGTCCGGAATCACGTCCATCTTGAACTTGCTCTCGTCGTTCCATGGCACCCAGTCCGTACCGACCGCCCAGCGGTAGAGCGTCGTCACGACGGTCCGGCCCTTCGGATCCTTCGCGCGGAAGGTGACGAAGTACGTGCCTCCGGCCTTGGGCGTGATCGCGCACCGCGCGGCATCGCCGGCGGCCGCGGTCGTCACCGTGCAGCGGGCGACGGTGTCCATCACCCATTCGCCCACCGTGTCGGCGCTTCCATTGCGCTCACGCTGCACTTGGTGCCACTCGCGCCGCACGACGACGCCGCGCACCGTCACGCCCGCCATGCGCTCGCCGGATGGGGTTACGGTGACGAGTCCGATCTCCTGTGGCGTGCCGACGGTCCAGAAGTAATTCTTGCCGAGCGGCTTGGCGCCGATGTAGAACGACGCCGGATGCACCGTGACGGACTGCGACGCGCCGCTCGCCTGGCGGTTGACGTCGGTGACCGTCGCGGAAATCGTGACCACGGCGGCGCGTCCCTTCTCGGCATCGGGGAGCTTCACGCGCAGCGCACGGTGTCCTGTCGCGTCGAGCGTGTCGATGCCGCTGGCGAAGACGTCCACCGACTGGTGGCGGCCGGGCTGATCCTCCCACCACCAGCCGCTCTCGCCGATCGTGTAGCCGTCCGTGTTCGGAATCTGCAGCGCCCAGCTCGACACCGGCGTCGCGCGCGCCTGCCACGCCATCGCCGCGCGACCCATCGGCGCGCCGAAGAGATAGCGCGCGCCGACGGTGGCGCGCACCGTCTCGCCGGGAAAATGCGACGCGCTCGTGTCCGCGCTCAGGTCCACCAGGAATTCGGGCGGCCGATACTCGGCGACCTTGTACTCCGTGGAGGCGAGGCGCACCCAGCGGCCGTCGCGCCAGCCGTCCACCTCGAGCTCCTGCGTGCCTACCGAGACGTCGCCGGGAATGTCGAACGCGACGTCGGCCGTGCCGAACGCCGACACCGTCGCGACGCGCTCGAGGAGAGTCTCGGCGGCGTCCTCCCCCTCCGGCTGTTTCTTGAAGATCCACTTCACCGAGTCGCCGCGCGCCGGCGGCACGAGCGTGCCTAACGAGCCCGTGCGCACGATCGCCTTGGCGTACAGCTTCTCGCCCGGCCGGTAGATGCCGCGCTCCGTGAACACGGCGCCGCTCACTTCGAGCCGGTCGACTTCCGACGCGCTCGACACGTTGAAGTGCCACGGGCTCAGGTCGGGATCGTAGTCGCTGATGCCGACCACGGCGCGGTCGGCGCCCAGCGTCGCCGCCACGAATCCCTCGAAGCTCGAGCCGCCGCCCTCCTCGTCGTCACTGCTCGCCGCGGTGTCGGCCTCGATCTTCACCGCGCCGTAGCCACGGAGCTGCGCCGTGCCATCGGCGCCGGTGGTGGCGGTGGCGGCCGTCTTTCCAGTCGCGTCGTAGAGCGTCACGGTCGCACCAGGCCGCGGCTTGCCATCGCTCACGCCCGTGACCCAGACGACGCCCGAGTGTACGCCGACCTTCGCGTGCACGCCGAGGTCGGTCACCTGCACGAGCGCGATCGTGGCGCGGTCGTTGTCGGCGGTGGTGTCGCGCTTCGCGCTCGTGACGCGCACGGCGTAGAGCGTCGGCGCGCCGGCCTTCGTCGCGTCGCCTGCCGGGATCTTGAGGCCGGTGATCATCGCCTTGTCGACCGCGGCGCGCACCGCGATCCGGCGCACGACCGCACTCGCTTCGAGCGTCGAATCCCAGAGCGTGCCCAAGCTCCAGGGCGAGCGCGCGAGAAAGCGCGCTTCGAGCCGTGCCGGAATGGGCACGATCGACGCAACGAGCGTGTCGACGTTGATGTGCTGGACGGCGAGGGTGCCGAATCCGTTGCGCTCGACGAGGAGCCGGCCGTACGGATACTCGATCGACGGCGCGTAGCCCGTCGTGGCGACGCTCGCCGCCGGATTCCCCTGCAGCCGCTGGCCGAAGACGTCACGCATCGCCGAATCGACGACGACGGCGTAGCGCATGCGTGGCTTGAGCGGCGCCTCCAGCTCCCAGGCGATGCTCTCGCGGGCGCTGTCGCGCACCGTGAACGCGACGCCCGGCAGGAGCGTGACGTGGCGCAGCACCTCAGCGCCTTTCACCGGTGTGCTGAAGATGAGGCGCACCGATCCCGTCGGGCAGTACGGCCCCTCCTCGCAACGCGCCGTGTCGAGGCGGAAGAGGCCATACGTGCGAAACGGCCATCGGACGCTCCCCGTGCGTCCCTCGGCGAGCTCGGCCGGAAGGACGAGCTCGCCCAGGCAATCGAGCGGGAGGGGCTGCGCCGGCACGAGCTTGATTGCGCGGCGCACCGTGTCGCTCCCGCGTTGCGCGCCGCTTCGATACGTGTACGGATCCTTTGCGGTGACGCGCCGCTGTGCTCCCGCCGTGAGCCGGATCTCGCGCGCACCGGCGCACGTGGAGCCGAAGACGATCTTCGACGCATCGGCGAGCTTCGCCGCATCGACGCCCGACGAGTAGACGACTTCCAGCGTCGGGTTCGGCGTGACGTACCGCGCCATGTCTTGTGGCGTGACCGGAAAACCGGCTACGGGACGAGGGCCCAGCACTCGGAAGTTGAACGTGTAGGGCTTGGCGAGCGCGCTGCCGTCCATCGCCTTGAACGAGTTTGCGATAATCACCGAGTAACGCGCGCCCGACGTGAGCGCCGACCGCGGCGTGAGGACGAGCGTCACCGGATCGCGCCACTCGATCCGGCCGGGAATCGTCGGCGACGTTCGGACGATCGACCTGGGATCGACGGACCGGTCGAGTGAGCCGGCGACCGGGCGGTCGAAGGTGATGGTGATGGTCGTGGTCGGCAGCACGTCGCCCGTCGGCGACACGCGCAGCACGCGCAAAGGAACGGCCGGCCCCGCCAGAATCATGGCGGAGCCGGCCAGGGCGAGAAGCGTTTTGGTGGTGAACATCGAGTGAGCCGCGCTCTGGCGGCATCTTGAGGTGCGACACCTTACGGTGGGGCCCTTGTTCCGTCAAGCACGATGTTGGGCGCCCTCACTCGGCGCGCATCACGGACAGTGGGTCGACGCGGGTCGCGCGGCGGGCGGGGATGGCGCTCGCCACGAGCGCGACGACGCCGAGCAGCGCGGCCACGAGGGAGAACGTGACGGGATCGGTCGGCTTCACCTCGTACAACATCGACGTCAGCACACGGCCGCCGGCCAAGGCGATCAGCGCGCCGGTGGCGGCACCGATCGCGGCGAGCGACATGCCGCGCCCAACGATCATGCCGAGCACGCGCGATCGGTCGGCGCCGAGCGCCATGCGGATGCCGATCTCGCGCGAGCGCTGGGTGACGGCGTACGACATCACGCCGTAGATGCCGATGGCCGACAGCACGAGCGCGACGGCAGCGAACGTCCCGAAGAGCATCGCGCTGTAGCGCGGGCGCGTCGTTGCGCCCCCGATCCGGTCGCGCATCGTCAGCACGTCGAACATCGGGAGGTCTTTGTCGAGCGACGCGAGCTCACGGCGAATCGCCGGCACCACCACGCTCGACGGCGCCGAGCCGCGCACGAACATGATCAGGCTCGTCGCCGGCATCTGCGTCGTCGAGATGAAGACGTCGGGCTTCGTCGGCTGGTCGAGTCCGTCGTACTTGATGTCGCCGACGATGCCGACGATCTCGTCGCGCTCGTCGAAGCCGGCGACGCCGACACCGATCGGCTTGCCGATCGGGTTCTCTCCGGGAAAAAATCGCTTCGCCATCGCTTCGTTGATCACGACGACCTTTGGCGACTTCATCCCATCGGCCGCCGCGAACATGCGGCCTCCTTTCAGCGGGACGCGCAGCGCCGAGAAAAATCCCGGCGACACGAAGTGCACGCCGACCACCGCCTCGGCGCCCTTGGGCGTCTCGCGGTCGCGGTAGAAGAGAATCGTCTCGTTGCATCCGCCGGAGAGCGGCGCACAGCTCGAGAGCCCTGCGGCCGTCACGCCGGGGAGCGCGGCGACGCGGTCGGTGAGCTGCGCGAACAGCTGCTGCCCGGGCGTGACCGAGTCGCGCGGGATGTCGCGCGGCCGGTACTTCACCGACGGCAGGCTCACGCCGAAGGTCTGCACGTGCTCGGCGTCGATGCCGGTGCGCGCGGCGAGCAGCCTGTCGAGGCTCTTCAGCATCAGTCCGGCGCCGACGAGGAGCACGAGCGCCAGTGCGAACTCGGCCACGATGAGTATGTTGCGGCCGGTGAGCGCACGCACGCCGCCGGCGCCGACGGTCGCCGCGCCACCACCCTTCATCGCCTCGGTAACGCTGGCGCGCGTGGCCTGCAGCGCCGGCGCCAACCCGAACAGCACGCCCGTGACGAGCGAAAGTAAGAGTGCAAAGCCGAGCGTCGCGCCGCTCACGCGTACATCCCCCGTGACGACGGCCGTGAATCCGCCGCCGGCGCCGAGGATGGAGCTACCCGTCGCCGGATCGACGGCGCCAAGGACGCGGACGCCGAGCATGGCGACGCCGATGCCGCCGACGCCGCCGGCGAGCGCGAGCACGACGCTCTCGGTCAACAGCTGCCTAACGAGTCGGCCGGCGCTCGCGCCGAGCGCGAGCCGCACCGCGATCTCCTTGCGCCGCGACGACGCGCGCGCCAGGAGCAGGTTCGCGATGTTCACGCAGGCGATCAGGAGCACGAACGCGACGGCGCCGAAGAGGACGAGCACCGATTGCCGGATCGCCGGATCGACGCGCGCCTCGTCGACCGTGCGCGCCTTCGCGCCCCACGCGCCGCCGTTCGGCATCGGGTCGGGATACGCCTCGTCGATGCGCTTCCCGAGAATCGCGGCCATGCTCCTGGCTTGTGCCGCGGTCACGCCCGGCTTGAGGCGCGCGATCACGCTCCACTGGTGCGACCACCGCTGCGACAGCGCCTGCGTGCTCTGCGTATGCACGGGGACGAACAGCTGCGCCGAGCCGCTCAGTCCGCGAAAGCCGCGCGGCGCCACGCCGACGATCCGGTATGTGCGCGCGTTGAGCGCAACCGACCGGCCGATCGCTTGCGGGTCGCGTCCGAAGTCGCGCGACCAGAGATCGAAGCCGAGGATCGCGACGAGATGCGTCTCCGATGTCTGATCCTCCTCGGCCGTGAAGTCGCGACCGAGCGCGGGGCGCACGCCGAGCGTGCGCAGGTACTCGCCACCCACCGTCTCGCCGCGGACGCGCTCCGCCTCGTTGATGCCGGTGAGACTGAACGACGATTGCCCCTGCCAGACCGAGAGACTCGTGAACTGCCGCTGCTCGCGCCGGAACATCTCGAACTTGGGATACGACCAGTCCATGTCGTCGGTGGTCATCGCGCCATGGTTGGGCGGCGTCGTCAGGCTCACCGTCATCAGCCGATCCGGCTCGACGAACGGCAGCGGCCGGAGCAGCGTCGCGTCGACCACGCTGTAGATCGCCGTGTTTGCGCCGATCCCGATCGCCAGCGTCAGCACGGCGACCGCGGTGAATCCCTTGCGCCGACCAAGTCCGCGGATGGCGTATTTCAGATCGTCGGTCAGCATGCGCGAGTCGGTGGGCGTGAGTCGTCAGCCCATTGCTGACCTGCCTTCGACACACGCGAGCGAGCGACGGTTGCCGATCGGTCGGGCTCA
>JBDUCS010000137.1:0-9505 GCA_040003335.1 Gemmatimonadaceae bacterium
CGGGCATGCAGGTGAGCCTCAAGAGCGACGACTACTCGCGCCCGCTGAACACAAACTTCTATCAGCTCAAGCCGCTGGTGATGCCGCGCTCGTGGTCGAACGGGGGCGCGGGCGGCTGCGACGTCGCCGACCGCGATGCGGCGACCGTGCTCCTGCGCTGCTACAGCGGCGCGCGCACCATCGCCCCGGGCGACGTGCTGCGCTACGACTTTCGGCTGCTGATCACGCCGTTCAAGATGGTCGACACGCGCGCGCACTTCAGCCAGCGCTATTTTCACGCGTTCGCACCGGTCGACACGGTGGCCAAGGTCGGCGCCAACGTCATCAACGTCCATCACCGCACGCCGATCAATCCGTACTTGAACTATCCGTTCCTGCGGCCCGCGGCGATGAAGGCGTACATCGACGAGGCGCACCGGCGCGCGATGCAGGTAAAGATCTACTACACGGTGCGCGAGCTGACCGACCACGCGCCTGAGATGTTCGCGCTCCAGAGCTTGGGTCACGAAATCTTCTCATCGGGCAGTGGCGGCGGCGCGAGCTGGCTGCAGGAGCATTTCCCGACGCAGGACTACACCGCCGGCTGGTACGTCCCCGAGATCAAGGACGCGACCGTTGTCACGAACGGCGAGTCGCGGTGGCACAACGCCTACATCGAAGGGCTCGACTGGCTCGCGCGCAACGTCGGCATCGACGGCATCTACCTCGATGACGTCGCGTTCGACCGCGGGATCATGCAGCGCGTGCGCAAGGTGCTCGAGCGCCGGCGCCATCGCCCGCTGATCGACCTCCACTCGGCGACGCAGTTCAACCCAGCGGACGGATTCGCCAGCAGCGCGAACCTGTACCTCGAGTACTTCCCGTACATCGACCGGCTCTGGTTCGGCGAAGGCTTCGACTACATCAAGACGACGCCCGACTACTGGCTCGTCGAGATCTCCGGCATTCCGTTCGGGCTGATGGGCGAGATGTTGGAGGGCGGCGGCAATCCATGGCGCGGTATGGTGTACGGGATGACGAACCGCGTCTACAACGACGATCCGGCGTATCACGGCGATCCGCGTCACCTCTGGAAGGTGTGGGACGAGTTCGGCATCACCGGGAGCACCATGTCTGGCTACTGGAATCCGCGGGCGCCAGTCACGACCGGCCGCGCCGACGTGCTGGCGACGACGTTCGAGCGGCCGGGCCGCACCATGGTGGCGATCGGGAGCTGGTCTGCCGACACCGCGCGCGTGCAGCTGCGCGTAAACTGGCGCGCGCTCGGCATCGATTCGGCGAGCGCGACGATCGTGGCGCCCGCGATTCGCGACTTCCAGAGCGCGGCGACCTTCAAGCCTGGGAACGCGATTACGATCGCGCCGGGGAAGGGCGCTCTGCTCATCGTCTCGGCGCGCTAGCGCGCGACGCTTGCACTCTCACCGGATGGAGGGCACGGCACGACGCTCGCTCCACTTTCACTCCCGCGTGAGGTATATGTCGCCTCTCGGCAGGCCCGGCTTCTGTTCGTAATCACGGGCTCAAGCGCGAGGCAGTGCGAAGCCAGCACGGCATCGCCCGCGCGCTACTGGTAAAACGCTGGCGCCTTCCTGAGCCGGGCATTGGCACGGAGATCGTGCTGGATCCAGAGCTGCGCGCCGGTCCGCTTCAGAAATTCTTCGGTCGCCACTCGTGAGGCGCGCGTCTGTTCCGGCGAAAACTCGAACGTCGGCACGCGATCGAGTACGCGCTCCTCGGGATAATGGTAGAGGTCACCGGAGAGGAGAATGCCTCCCGTTTGCGCGAGCTTGACGTACAGAAGCTGATGGCCCGGCGTGTGGCCCGGCGCGGACTTGATCACCACGGTGCCATCGCCGAAGACATCATGGTCATCGCTCCGCAGAATCTGCGTCTTTCTGTCTCGAAGGCGGGCATATGTGGCCGGCAGCGTCACGCCGGGGGGCACACGCGCGAACATCGTGTCGCGCTCGCCCTGCCGCACGAGCCAGGTCGCGTGCGCGAACGCGTTGGCGTTGGCGGTGTGATCGTAGTGATAGTGCGAGAGCGCGAGATACGTCACGTCGGACGGAGAAACGCCCACCGCGCCGAGCTGGCTCTTTAGCGTCTTCACGACGGTGACATCCCGCGTCTGCGAGTCAGGAAGCACCACACGGTACGTGACGCGACGGCCCGTGGGCGTCCAGCGCGCGTCCGGGACGGCGCCGACATCCCACATCAACGTTCCGCGCGGATGAGAGATCAGGTAACACGTCACGGACAAGTCGAGCTCGGCGAGCTCCTCCTTGCGCAGCTGGAATCGGGATGGATCGGCGATGCGGAGCGTGCCGCAGTCCATCACGTACAGCCGGAGTGGCCGAGCAGATGCCGAGCCGCGGGGAGCTGCCGGCTTGGCTTGTCCCTGTCCGTCGTGAGCCGCAAGCGCGATGCCAGTGACGAGCATGACCGACGCTCGCCGAAATGTCCGCTGCATACGCGACCCCTTCGATTGGAGAGAGGAGCGAGAACCGCTCTGGCGACGCACACCGGTTCGGGTCACCGTGATGCGCGGGATTCTCAACAATTGCTCGCTCGCGTGCGCGACGCGCAAGGGCAGCGCGATCCGGCGACCGCCAACGCCAGGTCAGAGACCCGTAGAATCTCGTTGTGCGCGTAGCGCCCTGCTCCGGGATACCATATCCATGATTAGCAGGCAGGACGCCGCACTTGGACGACATGCCGTCGAGCGTCACGACCCACGCCACCTCGGAGCTTCGATGACAAAATTCCTCGTCCGTACCCTCGCACTGCTCACGACCGCCGGAACGCTCCGCGCGCAGGCCGGCAAGTTTCCTCCCGATTCGCTGCTCAACACGAAGGTGATCCCGCACGCCACGCCGGTGATCCAGGTCATCGGCACGATGCGCAATTTCGCCGGCGATCTCGGCGTGCGCTGCCAGTTCTGCCACGTCGGTGAGGAAGGCAAGCCGCTCGAGACGTTCGACTTCGTCGTGGACAGCAAGCGCACGAAGCTCGTGGCGCGGCAGATGATGCTCATGGTGCAAGAGATCAACCGCCGTGTCGACACGCTGCCCGGCCGCACGGCAGCCGGCATCGTCGTGACGTGCGGCACGTGCCACCACGGCGTGAGCAAGCCGGCGCCGCTCTCCGCCCTACTGGCCGACGCGGCCATGGTCTCCGGCGCCGACTCGGCGGTGCGTGCATACAAGGCATTGCGCGAGCGCTACTACGGCGGCAACGCGTACGACTTCCGTGAGCCGACGCTCAACATCGCCGCTTTCCGTCTGGCGCGGGCCAAGAAGTTCGACGACGCGATGACGTTACTCAAGCTCAACGAGGAGCTCTATCCGGGCTCGTCGTCGATGTACGTCTTCCGCGGCAACGTCACGCTCATGCGCGGTGACACTGCCGGCGCCGCGGCCGCGTACCGCGAGGCGGTGCGCCGCGACACATCGAACGCCGAGGCGAAGGGGCGGCTGCGCGACATCGGCGCGAAGCCGTAGCGATGCGGAGGCCGCGGCGCGCTTGACCCGCCGCTCGCTTGCGTGCAAGCTCGTCGTCGTTCCTTCACGCGGCGAGTCGAGGATGCATCACCGAGCGATCATCGCGGGTCTGTCGGCGACCCTCGGGCTCCGCGCCATCGGGGCCGGCGCACAACAGGCGCGCGCGGCGCACGACGCCGCGCCTGCGTCGAGTAGTGCGAACGTGCACCTCATGGCCCACGTGCCGTTGGGTCACCCGTTCACCGTCTCGGGTATCGAGATGGAGCAGGAGCTCTCGCGGCCATACGTCTACGTATCGCGCATGCTCGGCGCAACCAACTCGGCCGGCTTCAGCATCGTGAGCGTGAAGGATCCGGCGCATGCGAAGGTGCTCCTCGATTGGACGATCCCCGACGCGGAGCTCCACGTCGGCTACGGCGGGATGGAGGGGAAATACTTCAAGCTTCACGGCCGCTATTACTACGTGCAGTGCTTTCAGTTCAATCAGGGGTCGCCCGACGCCGACCTCGGCGCGATCGTGTTCGATGTCACCGGACTTCCCGACGCGAGCAAGGTGCGCGAGGTCGGCCGATTCCACGCACCGAAGTCGGCCACGGCGACGATTCCCGGCGGCTTCCACAACGTCTTCCCGTACAAGCACTCCGACGGCCGCGCGCTCATGTTCGCGACGACGCTCAGCGGCACGTACGCGACCATCTTCGATCTCGAGCATTTTCTCCGCGGTGATGCCGACCAGGGATTCGTGTCCCGCGTGCCGGTGCCATACGCCACGGGGCGTTACCACGATTTCTACATCGGCTACGATCCGGCCACGCATCAGGACAAGTTCTACGGTGGAGCGCAACCGGGCGGCTACTTCGTGTTCGATGTGTCGGTGCCCGAGACGCCGAAGCTCCTCACCTCGATCATCGTCGACAGACGAGCGATCGTCTCGGCATTCGGCCGCGGCCACACGATCACGCCCACACCCGACGGCCGTTACGTGATCACCGAGACGGAGTACCAGTATTCGCCGCTGCGGATCTTCGATCTCAAGCCCGGGCTCGACGGCAAGGTCGACGCGATCACCGAGCCGATCGGCGCGTGGACGGCGACCTGGCAGAATCTGGCCCACAATCACGAGGTGCGGTGGCCGTACATCTTCGTGTCTGGCTACGAGGATGGTCTGCAGGTCTTCAGCATGCTCGATCCCGCACACCCCACCGACGTCGGCTTCTATCGCACGTACGATGGACCGCACATGGCGGGACTCACGCAGCAGATGGTGCCCGACTCCGAGGCGAGCCTCCACCGCGGCACGGGGAGCGTTCTCAACGGCGCGTGGGGCATCGACGTGCGCAACGCCGACGGGCTGATCGTGATCAGCGACATGACGACCGGCTTCTGGGCATTTCGGCTCGACGGCTTCGCAGGATGGAACGGGCATCGATGGGGCATGCCCGACATCTCGAGCGCGCAAGATTGGGACAACGGACCGGACGGCGCGAAGAAGGGCGCGCACGCGCGGTCGAGGTGATGCGGCTGCGCGCCGCGCTCGTGGCGGCGCTCGTCGTCGCGGCGCCGAGTGACCCGCATCGATTCGCGCTCACGTCCACCGGGCGCGTGAAGGGCGCGAGCGGCGTCGTGCGTCTCGTTCCCGCGTCATCTCCGTTCGGGGTCGCCGTCACCGCCGACGGGCACACCACCTACGACCTCACGCTCACCGTTGCGGGGCTGCCCGATCCCCCGTCGCTGGGCGCGTTCACCGCGTACATCGCCTGGATCGCCACACCCGACCTCGGCAGCGTCGAGCGTCTCGGCGCGATCGCCCAAGGCCGTCCGGTCGCCGGGCGCACGAGCTGGAACAAGTTCGTCATCGTCGTCACGGCCGAGGCCTCGACACGGGCGGAGAAGCGCCGCGGTCCGTCGCTGCTCGTCGGCCGCTCGCCGAGCGCGACGATGCAATCATTCGCCGACCATCCATTTTACAACACCGGGGCGCCGCCATTCTGAATCCCCCCTGGCGCGCGTTCGCCGTGCTTGCCGTGCTCGTTCCGTTCGTGTCCCGGGCCGCGCCGCTGCTCGCGCAGCACGCGGCAATGCACGGCGGCTCACGGGTCGACTCGCTTATCGCGCCGAGCGCGCGCTCGATTGTGCCGATGATCGAGCGGCCGATGATTCCCGGTCTGGTGGGCGCGCGCCCGGCGATTACGCCGTTCGTGGCCGGTGTCGGCGTTCCGCTCGCGTCGCTCGCGGCCGCGCGCCCGCGCCGCGTGATCGACGCCGCCGACGGCGACACGGTCGACCTGGACGCGCGACTGGTGAGGCGGAGCGTCGCCGGCCGCGTCTTCACCGCGTACGCCTTCGATGGCGGCGTGACGGGGCCGCTCATTCGCATGCGGCAGGGCGCGACGCTGTTCGTCCGCTTCAGCAATCACATTGATCTTCCGTCGACCATCCACTGGCACGGCGTGCGCCTCGACAACGCGAGCGACGGCGCGCCGGGCCTTACGCAGGCCGCCGTGGCGCCGGGCGCGAGCGTCGTCTACAAGGTGCACGCGCCGGACGCCGGGATCTTCTGGTATCACGACCACGTGCGCGAGGACGTCGCGCTGCCGCTCGGCCTCGCCGGCAACCTGCGCGTCGAGTCGGCGCGCGCCGACTATTACTCGGGCGCGAACGCCGAAGAAGTCCTGATGATCGGCGACATCCTGCTGGATGCGCACGGTCCGATTGCCTTCGGGACCGAAGCCGCCAATTTCGCGTTGATGGGCCGCGTCGGGAACGTGCTCCTGGTAAACGGCGCGCCGAGCTGGGAGCTCCGCGCCGGCGCGGGCGACGTCATCCGCTTTCTCATCACCAACGCCAGCAGCGCGCGCACCTTCAACCTCTCGTTCATCTCGCGCATGGGTGATGCGCCGATCAAGCTCGTTGCCGCGGACGTGGGACGCTTCGAGCGCGAGGTGATGGTGCCGAGCGTGGTGATCGGGCCGGCCCAGCGTTACGTGGCGGAGGTGCGGTTTCCTCGGGCCGGCGATTACTATCTCGCCAACCGCGTGCAGGCGGTCGACCATTTCTTGGGCGAGTTCATCGCCGCGACGGACACCGTGGGACGCGTGCGCGTCTCGACGCGTCGACGCGGCATCGACCACGGCGCCGCCTTCCGCACGCTGCGATCGGACTCGGCGCTCGAGACGGAACTGGCGCGCTTTCGCCCCCACTTCGACCGTGCGCCCGACCACGAGCTCGCGCTCACGACGGAGATCGCCGGACTTCCGATTCCAGTGATGCAGTTCCTGAGCATCGACACCGCGTTCCGCGCGCCGATCGAGTGGACCGACGGAATGTCCGACATGAACTGGCTCGCCACGACGCGGGAGGTGCGCTGGATCTTGCGCGACCAGGCGACGGGCGAAGAAAATATGGACATTCAGTGGCGCATCGGCCGCGGCGATGTCGTGAAGATCCGCCTGTTCAATGATCCGCGCTCGCTCCATCCTATGAGCCACCCGATTCACATCCACGGCCAGCGCTTTCTCGTCCTCGCGCGCGACGGCGTGCGGAACGACAATCTGGCGTGGAAGGACACGGAGATCGTACCGGTCGGCTCGACGGTCGACATCCTGGTCGACGCGTCGAATCCCGGCCGATGGATGCTGCACTGCCATATCGCCGAGCATCTCCAGGCGGGGATGATGATGCCGTTCACGGTGGGCGCACGATGATCACCGCACGCCGGAGCACCATGGAGAAAGCCGCATGAACGTCCCGTGCCGCGCCGTCGCCGCATGCGTCGCGCTCGCCGCATGCGTCGCGCTCGCATGCTCGCTCCCGCCCGTCGCGGCGGCGCAACAGCTGTCCGCGTCTCACCCGGCGGCGGGTGAGGAGAAGACGCCGAACATCCGGCTCGTCGCGCACGTGCCACTCGGCCGCGCGCTGCAATCGGGCGGCGTCGAGCTCGACCAGGATGTCGCCCGGCCGTTCGCCTTTGTCTCTCGCGTCTACTATCCACCGGCGGGATTCGACATCATCTCGCTCAAGGACCCGCAGAAGGCGGATGTGATGTGGTCGTGGAGCATCGCGTCGCCGGCGACGCATCGCGGCATGGGCGCGGCGCGCGGCCGTTTGTTCCGCACGCACGGCCGAACGTATTACGTGCAGAGCTTCCAGTTCGCGCGCGGCACGCCGGACGACGACGTGGGCGCGATCGTTTTCGACGTGACGTCGTTACCCGATACGACGCAGGTGAAGGAGGTGGCGCGCATTCGCGCGCCCGACGCGCCGGGCGGCTTTCACTCGATCTTCGTCTACAAGCATTCCGACGGCCGCCCGCTGCTCTTCGCGACGGGGTCGGCCAAGCCGTACGCGCTCGTCTACGATCTCGATCGCGCGATCGCGCACGACGCGGCGCAGGGACTTGTCGGCACGATCGTGAATCCCGACCGGCTCTCCGATTCTGTGTCGAGCAGCGAGGGTGCGTTCCACGACCTGTGGGCCGGCTACGATCCGGCTGCGCGGCGCGACCGTCTGTATGCCGCGGGGCAGGGGGGCTACTACGTGTTCGACATCTCGGCGCCCGAGCGCGCGAAGCTCATCACGTCGGTCACGGGGGTGATGGGCATCTTTCGGGGGCACACCGTCGCCGCGACGCCCGATGGACGCTACCTGGTCACGGGCACCGACTACCAGTACTCGCCCATTCGCATCTTCGACCTGCAGCGCGGGCTCGAGGGCAAAGCACAAACGATCTCGCAGCCCGCAGGCGCGTGGGCCGCCGATTGGCGCAACCTGCCGCACGGCGCCGAGGTTCGCTGGCCCTACGTCTTCGTTGCCTCGTACGAAGACGGGCTGCAAGTGTTCAACATGCTCGATCCGGCGGATCCCTTCACCGTCGCCTACTACCGCACGTATGATGGCCCGCACCAGGCGGGGTGCTGTTCGAAAGAGTGGCTCGCCGATCCGTCGATGGAGCCGAAGGGACGCGGCGTGATCAACGGCGCGTTCGGCGTGCAGGTGCGCAACGCCGACGGCCTGATCGTCGTGAGCGACATGACGACGGGGTTGTGGGCCTTCTACATGGATGGCTTCAACGGGTGGTCGGGTCGTCGCTGGGGAATGCCGGACGTGTCGACGGCACAGAACTGGGAGAAGGGGCCGGGATCGCCGCCGGCGGCGCTCGTGCCGTGACGCGCCGCGTGATCTACCACGATCGTTGTGCCCAGCGGCGGAGTGCTCGGCGCGTACGAGCCGAGGCACCCCACGGCGATCTAGTTTCTCATTCCGGTCTTCCGCGCCACGACCGCCGCCGGTGCGACGACGAAACGCATCTGCATCCCCGCCGTCAGGTGCGGCTCGATGTGGCAGTGGAAGAGCCACGTGCCCGGATTGTCGACGTCCATGTCGGCGACGATCATTCCCATTGAGCCGAGCGTGAGCACGTCGGTCTTCATGTGCTGGGACGTGACGATGTTGCCGTGCCAGTGCGGCGCGTGGAGCTCGAAGTTCGTCGACGACATGATGTACCAGCGCACATGCTCTCCAACGCGCATCGTCGGCATCGGGCCGTTGCCGTAGATGAATCCATTCATCGTTTCGCGGATGTTCCAGTTGCCGAACGGATCGACAAAGGTCGGGCCGACCGCCTTCTTCACCTTGCCGGGCTCGAGCGCGAACGTCTTGATGTTCTCGTCGATGTAATGGCTGATGTTCTCGTCGATCTCGTTGAACGCGACGATCACTTCCTTGTCGACGTCGATCGGCCGGCCGTCCGGACGTGCCCGGCCGCGCGCGGTGATGATCATGGGGCCGATGAGTCCGGCGTTCACGTCGGCCGACTCGTCGGTGTGCGAGTGGTACATCCAGAACGCGGAGCTCCCTTCCATCGGCGAGGGTCCCGCGCGCTCGCTCGCCGACCAGAGATAGGTGTGGGTGCCGCCCGGCGGGACGCCGTTCTTGTTCGGTGATGTCGTGCCGTCGTCGTAGCCCGCGCCTTCGCTCGCCTTGGCGTACAGCACGCCGTGCGGATG
>JBDUCS010000138.1:0-9497 GCA_040003335.1 Gemmatimonadaceae bacterium
ATCACCTGAGACTGACATCTCCAAACTGGGGATGCGCGTAACGCGAACGCGCGTGATCGTCGCGCCCGACCGCACCATGACGCTCGCCGGGCTTCTGCCGCGACCAGCGACTTCACGATTCGAACGTCCGCGGCGATATTTGAGAGCATGAAAACCCTGCTGGTGTGTGCGGTCCTCCTCGCGGCCTGCGACAGCGGCGGCCGGTCCGCCGGTCAGACCGCGTGCGCGCACGTGCTCACGCAGCGCGACAGCATCTCGTCCGACTGGGGCGCGGACGCCGATGAGGCGAACGTGCTCGAGGGCGGCGTCTGCCTCGATCCCGGCGGTGACGCCATCGGCGGGATCGAGATCGCCGCTGAGGCGAGCGGGCGACGCGTCGCGGCAACGACCGATCAGAGCGGCCACTACGTGCTGCGCGGGTGCCGTCGGGGCGCGTTAGCGTGAGCGCGCGTGGTGCCGGCTACACGACCGACGAGCGCGTGATCGCCTTCGGCGGCTGCGGCTCCGCGGGCCCCGGCGCCACGCGAATCGATTACGACCGGACGACGTGCCGTCACCGGCAGTGGGTCGCGTTCCACCTCCGGAAGGCGAAGTGAGCGCGCGAGCGCGTCACGCGCGCGCCGAGACGGCGGCGGTGGCGCACGCCGCGCCGGAACTGCGCATCCGCATCAAGAAAAACCCAGATGGGAGCGCCGCACTCACCTGCGTCCGCCGCGACGGCTCGAGCACGTGGCAGCGGCAGCTGGGAAAGGTGGGACTCGTCTTTCCTCCGCACGATCTCACGCACTACGCCGTGGAGACGACGCTCGGCTATCGCCGCGGATTTTACGGACTCGTCGCCGACGGCTGGCAGCTCGATGATTTCCGCGCGCCATGGCCGCGCGGCGCGCTCCCGGCCGAAGCGGTCGAAGTCGAGATGATCGTCGGCTTCTTCGACATGGAGCGATTGATGGGCGCGCGCCTGTCGGTGGAGGAGTTCAACGGCCACGCCGTCAAGTTCGTCGAGGGGCGCCGCAGCGGCGCCGTTGCGCCACTTCGACCCCTCACCGCCGATGAGCTCGCCCGCGTGCGTGCGCTCCGCGCGGACGTGCTCGGCAGGTGGGGGGCGGTCGCGGACGGCGCGACGCTGGAGCTGGCCTTCGATCGCGCACAGGCGCCCATCGAGTCGCGCTGATCGCTACGTCGACCGACGGCACGTCGTCACGCACTCGCACACGTTCATCATGCGGGCCCCTGGCGTGATCGCGCGGGTGATCGGATTCCTGGAGACGGGCGAAATCCCCCGCTCCTAGTCACGAGCCGTCGGCAATTCCTAGCCCCCAGCGCTAGTCCCGAGTTCCCAGTCGGCTAACTTTCCCCGACAATGAGCCCGTCCCGCCGTCCGCGGCGCCCGCGCGGTCGCGGTGCGCGTACCGAGCCGCAGCACACGTCGCTGCCCACCAGTCGAACTGCCTATGTCGCGACGCGCGAGTGGCTGCTCGACAAGTTTGGACCCGTCTGCGCCTACTGCGAGCGGCGCATCACGTCCGCGGCGATCACGCTTGACCACGTGACGCCGCGGCGAGGGCAAAACGCGTACGACCGGCGCGACAACCTCGTGTTGGCGTGTCCCGAGTGCAACGCAAAGAAGGCCGACCAGCACATTCTCGCTTTTCTTCTCGCGCGTCCGACGCGCGCGGCGAGTCTCCTCCGCTATGGCGGCCACCTGAGCGGGATGCTCCTCGACTTGGCCCGGCAGATCGCCGGGCCCGAAGCGGTCGCGCGCGCGGCTCGGCTCGCCGACCCCGAGTATCCGTACGCGGACTGACGGCCGTGCCGCGGTCCCGCGCTAGTGCCGGCGGCGCGGCCGGCGCGAGCCCTGCCGCGGTGTGCCGCCGCCCGCCGACTCGCCCTGTCGCATCACCGCCGTCTTGCACGCGACGAGCACCGCCTCGAGGGCTTCGATCCCATCGTCCGTCGCCTCGAGAAAAAGATCCTTCAGTACGGACTCCGCGCGCTGCAGCTGGCGGAGGAGCGCGTTCGCCATCACCTGCGTCGGCACCGTGCCGCAATCCTTTGGCAGCGCGCGGTTGCCAGACGGGAGACGGAACACCGTCACCCCGCCGCCCGTCGCGGGCTTGAGGAAGTAGGGCGATTTCGGTCGGCGCGGAGACGGCGCCCGAGAGCGTTCGGCCATTCGTGTCGGCGTCCGAGAAAAGGGATATTGAGCTTCCCTAACATGGCGAGGTGCATTGACTGCGCCAAGATCCGCGGATCGCGGCCCGAGCTCCACAACCTCGACATTTGCGGCGGCCGAGCCGAGGATTCTCTGTTCTCTGTCCAGGACGTGACGCAGTCGCGCCGGTGGCCATGGGACACCGAAACGTTGACGTCAGTCGCGGCGACGATTCTCTTGTGCCGTCGCGCATTGGCGAGACGGCGCCGTGATCAGCGAAAGCCGCGAGCCGCGATCCACGATCCCCAATCCGTACCCTCAATCCTCGATCCTCGATGACAGCTCGCGATCCCCGCATCGATGCGTACATCGCGAAGTCCGCCGACTTCGCCAAGCCGATCCTCACACACCTCCGCGCCGTCGTCCACTCTGCCTGCCCCGAGGTGGAAGAGACGACGAAGTGGAGCGCCCCGTTCTTCATGTATAAGGGCGTGCTCTGCAGCATGGCGGCGTTCAAGGAGCATTGCGTCTTCGGCTTTTGGAAAGGGTCGCTGATCGTCGACAAGAACGGCGGGCGCGTCGACGAGGCGGCGGGGCAGTTCGGCCGGATCACGATGGTGTCCGATCTGCCGTCGAAGACGGTGCTCGCCGGTTACATCAAGGCGGCAATGAAGCTGAACGAGGATGGTGTCAAGTCACCGGCGCGCGCCAAACCGAAGGGCAAGGACGAGCCGGTCTCCGTTCCGCCGGAGCTGGCGGGCGCCCTCAAGAAGAACAAGAAAGCACACGCGACCTTCGAGGCGTTCACGGCCAGCAAGAAGCGCGAGTACACCGAGTGGATCGGCTCGGCGAAGGGTGATGCGACGCGCGCGCGGCGGCTCGAGCAGGCCATCGAATGGATGAGCGAAGGAAAGTCGCGGAACTGGAAGTACATCAACTGTTGAGCGACGGGTCGCGCGTCGTGGTGCGTCGCGCGACCGGCGCCGACGTGCGCGGCATCGCCACGGTCCAAGTACTGTCGTGGCGCGCGACATACCGCGGCATCGTCGACGATGCCTACATCGATTCGCTCACGATCGATGGGCGCGAGGAGCGGTGGCGCCACCTGTTCGAGGCCGCCCCCGTCGCCGGACATGACATCTTCGTCGCCGAGACGCGCGCGGCTGGCGTGATCGGTTTCGTTTCGGGCGGTCCGTTGCGCGAGCCGGGTCTCTCGCCCGGCCGCGACGCCGAGCTCTATGCCATCTACCTCCTGCCCGGTGAGGAGCGTCGCGGGCTCGGCCGTGCGCTGGTGGCCGTGCTCGCGCGCGCGGTAGCGGCTGCCGGCCACCGCGGTATGCTGGTGCAGGTTCTGTCGGGCAACGCGCCGGCTCGGCGCTTCTACGAAGCGCTCGGCGCCCGATTTCTCCTCGAGCGCCCGCTATCGATCGGCGGGCGGCCATACCCAGAGAGCGTCTACGAATGGAACGAGATCACGACGCTGGGCGCGAAGCCTAAAATGTGAGTCGGATAGAAACCGGCCCGAGGCCCGCGCGTAGAGAACCGGAGGACAACGCCAAAAAGGGGAGTAGCGATGCAAGAGCAAATGTTCGCCGAACTGCTCGTCTTTCTGTTCGGCACGACGGTGGTAATCACGATCGCGCGCGTGGCGCTCAAGTTCGTGGAATCGAAGCGCCGCCTTCCGACGACGCCGACGCTCGACCAGCATCTAGACGATCGGCTCGCGCGCATCGAGCAGATCACGGAATCGACGGCAATCGAGGTCGAGCGCATCTCCGAGGCGCAGCGATTCACGACGAAGCTCCTGTCGGATCGCGCGTCGACCGCGGCGGAGCTGCGAGTGACGAGCCGCACGACGACGCCGCACTGATCGCGTCGCGCGGGTGCGCGCGCGACGTTGACGACGCGACGGCTCGGCCCTAGGCTTGCTTCTCCGCACCGTCGCCCCCGAGACAACAATTCATGATCACTCGTCGCCGCGCATTCGCGTCGGCCGCCGCCGGCGCCGCGCTACTCGCGCTGGCATCGTGCTCGCGTGACGGCGCAGCCCCAGGGCGGCTCGCCGTCACCGTGCGCCACGCGACCGCGCACGATGAATCACCGCCGCTGCGCGATGCCGCCGTGTCGCTCGTCGAGCCGGGAGCGCCGACCGGTGCGCCGCACAACGCGCTGATGCCGGAGCTCGACGACGAACAGCGAGCCGATACGACGCGCCCGGCCATGACGGTGCCGGCGGGCGCCGCCGCCATCGAGCAGAGAGTGCCGGGTTCCAAGCCCTCGGCCACACTCGTCGCCGCCTTTGACGGACTCGGCGCCAGCTTCACCGGCCCACAGGGAAGCGCGGCTCTGCGCAATCCGTCCGACAACACCCTCGCCGTCGGGCGCGATCACATCGTGCAGATCGTCAACTCGCGGATGGCGATTTTCACGAAGAAGGGAAGGCAATTCGACACGACCGGGCGCGTCCTCTACGGTCCCGTGCCGACGAGCAACGTCTTCAAGGGATTCGGCGGCCCGTGCGAGGCGCGCAACAACGGCGACGCCGTCGTGCGCTACGACCAGCTCGCGGACCGCTGGCTGATCGTGATGCCGATCTTCTCGCGCATCGCTGAGCATCCGCTCGATTCGGTGCTGCCGCGCGGCGGCGGGCCAGCTCGCCGGAGCGCCGCCGGGTCGCCGGGCCAACCGGGACCTGAAGCGCGCCTGTACGAACCGCCACCGCAGCCGCCGGATTCCGCGCGGCCGCCGCGTGACACGACGCGCCCGCGGCGCCCGCCGCCCGAACAGCACGGATCGTACGCGATGTGCTACGCCCTCAGCGTCGGCGCCGATCCCTTCGGCGCGTACTACCGTTACGAGTTCGTGCGTCCGCTCTTTCCGGACTATCCGCGTCCGGCGGTGTGGCCCGACGGTTATTACGTGCCGAGCAGCACGGGCGATGACGTGATCCAGAAGCACGCATGCGTCGTCGACCGCGCCCGCATGCTCCGTGGCCAGGATGCGACCGAGCAATGCGTGGTAGTTGACGGGGTCAACTTCCTCAACAACGCCGATCTCGACGGCACGCAGCTCCCGCCGCGCGGCGCGCCGAACATCCTGGTCGCCGCCGGCGGTACGCAGTTGCAGAAAGTGATGGAGGATGACGGCATCTACGTGTGGTCGTTCCACGTCGACTGGCGCGATTCGTCGAAGACGCGTGTCGAGGGCCCGGTGAAGGTGGCGGTCGCGCCGTATCACTATCTATGCGACGGCCAGCTGACGAGCTGTGTGCCGCAACCCGGCACCGAGCGCCGCCTCGACGCGCAGGGCGACAAGTTGATGGCGCGACTCGTCTATCGCCGTATCGGCGACCGCGAGTCGTTGGTTGCGGTGCATTCGGTGAACACATCCGCCGGCGGCGGTGGCGTGCGCTGGTACGAGCTTCGCGTCGGCCCCGGCCGCTCGGTGCGACTGTACCAGCAGGGGACGTACGCACCGGACGGCTTTTTCCGCTGGATGGGGAGCGCCGCGATCGATGCCAAGGGAAACATTGGCATCGGCTACTCGTTCGGCGGTTCGCCGAACTTTGCCGGCCAGCGATTCGCCGGCCGGCTCGCTGGCGATCCGAAGGGCGTGCTCTCGCTGCGCGAGACAGTGCTGGCAGACGGCGAAGCGGCGCAGACGAACACGCTGCGGTGGGAAGACTACGCGCAGACAGCGGTCGACCCGAGCGACGATTGCACGATTTGGTACGTGGGCGACTATCTGCACATAGGCGCCACGAGCTACTCATCGAGGATTGGAGGCTTTCGAATGCCGGGTTGTAGGAAGGGCAAGTGAGGCTGATTGCCGTTGGCCATTGGGAGTCGGTTGTCGGTTGTGCGCGATCCGCGATCGGCGACTCGCGATCGGCGCTCATCGGCGGCGTCTCTCTCGTGCTCGCCGCGTGCGCGACGGTTGGGAGCGCCGCGACGCCCGATGCACCGGCGATGCCGCAAGCGATGCTGGCACGGGCGATCGACGTCGCGGGCGGCGAGGCCGCGCTCCGGCGCGCGCGCGTGCTGGAGTGGGATGGTGACGCGACGGTGCACGCCGGCGCGCGGAACGTCGAGATCAGCGGACATTGGACGGTCGTCCCGCCCGATTCCGCAATCGTCGACACGTACGCTGTCGCGCAAGGCCCGGCGACGCGGCGCGCGCTCGCGATCGCGGCGCCGAACGGCTGGGTCGTGCGCGGCACGCAGTTCACGCCATTGCCCGCCGCAGTGCTCGCCAACGAGCGCGATGCGTTCTTTCTCTATTCCGTGATGCTACTCGCACCGCTGAGCGCGTCGGGTGTGCGGCTCACCGGCATCGGGCCCGACTCGGTTGGCCAGCGCGGCTTCCGCGCCGAGGCGCCCGACCGGCCGGCCGTCGACCTGTACGTCGACGCGACCGGCCGTCTGTCGCACGTGGCGGCGACGATCGCCGACGCCGAGGGCGGCGCGCCGGTGCGCGAGGATCTGTGGCTCGACGGATCGCTCGATAGCGCCGGCATCCGCTGGCCGCGCACGATCCGCATCTTGTTGCGCGGCGTCCCCTACTTCGACCTGACGCTACGAACACTCGAGGTCCGCGGCGAGACGAAGGACGCGCGGCTGAAGGGTCCGGGCGCGTGATCGCTCCCCCGCGCACCGCGGTCCTGCGGCATTTTCTCTATTTCGTGCTCTTCAGCGAGGCGCTGAGCGGCGAGGCGGCGCGAGTGATCGCGTACTATCGAGCGAACCCCGGCCCACCCCTCAGCGACAACCTGCGCGAGCTCGCCGCAGAGCTCGCCGAGCCGACTGTCGAAGCGCGCGCGACCGATGAGCTTCTCCTGCGCTTCTCAGAGGCGGAAGTGCGCGCGTACCTCGCCGCCGTCGTCGCGGGACTGGCCGATCTCGCCGGGTGACGCCCGATCCGTTCGATCCGCTCGACGGCGCGGCCGGCGACACGCTGGACCTCCACGGCTTTACCGGCGCGCAGGCGCGCGAGCATGTGACGAGCTATCTGCAGCGCGTGCGCAAACGGAAACCGGGCGCGCTGGTGCACATCATCACGGGGAAGGGACGCAACTCGCCCGGCCGGCCCGTACTGATGCCGCTCGTGCGCGGCATTCTGCGCGCGGCGCCGTCGACGCAGATTGCGCGTTGGGGGCCAGACGACGACGACGGCGGCTTTCTCGTTCGCCTCGCGGGGGGACGGTTTTAGCGCATGCTACAACTACGAGACGGGCGCGCCGCCGACGCCGAGGCGCTGGCGGCACTCTTGACCGCATACCTCCACGAAGGCTTCGCCGGTCACCGAGGAGCGACCGCGGATGAGCTGCGGCGTGATGTGCTCCGTGCCGGTGCTACGCAACATCTGGTGCTCGCCGAGCTCGGCGACGAGGTCGTGGGCTTCGCGGCGTGGGACACCGTGTACGACATGCACTGGGCGCTCCACGGCGCGCAGGTGGCCGATATTTACGTCGCGCCCGCGCGACGCGGACTGGGAGTCGCCCTCGCGCTCCTCGTCGCGGTCTGCGCGCGGGCGCGTCGCGACGGCGCCACCTTCTTGCGCGGAGGGGCGTACGATCGGGAGTCGACGCGCCGTTTTTTCTCGCGGGTCGCTATCCTGTCGGACTCGGGTGACGGTCACTGCTCGGGCCGCGCGTTTCGTCGGATGGCCGAGCTCGATGGTCGGCCTGTGCGCGAGCTTGCGCGGTGCTTGCCGCCGCGAGAGTGGAATTTTCTTGTCTGATCAGTGGCGATTCACGACATGAGTGCGACCATGCGGGTGCACGGCTCGGTCGTGGTTGGCGCACGCTCGATGTTCGCCGTGCGCGGCGTCGTCGTTGCCGGCGAGCTGGCCGTTGGGCAGCGGGTGACGAGCCCGGAGGGTTTTGACGCCACGGTGTTCAGCATCGAGCGCACGCTCCGCGATCCGGGCGGCGGCACCGACAACACGGCGATCATCTTTCGCTACGCGAACGCTGCCCAGCTCGCGCGCTGGCGAGCGCTCGTCCCCGCCGGCACGGAGCTCGTGCTGGCCGACACGCGGTGATCGATGCTCGGCCCGTCGGGACGGTGTGAGCCGATATCTCGGCGCGGGGGGCCCCCCCGTAACTGCAAGTTAACGCCGAACTTTTTCGTCTCTCTCATCGTTCTCTTCCTCACCGAATTGCCTTGCCGCTCTCCCGCGCCCGCCACGTGATGCCGGACGATCCCCACCCCCCAGCCACACACGGCCGCATGCTCGGCCGCGACCTTGGCATCCTCCTCGTCTCGGCGACGCTCGGCGGCGTCGTCGCGGCACTCGCCGCGCCCGTGCTGCAGCGCTACTTCGCGCCGGGCGCGGCGCGCGATGTCGCCGTCGCACTCGGCGCCGCCGTGTCGAGCGCCACGCATGCGCGCCTCGCCCACGGCCATCCGTGGCGCGCGGTCGCCGTGAGCCTCGCCATCAGCATTCCGCTCGTGTACGGCGTGATGCGAACGGTGCACCTCGTCGTCGGCTGAGTTGGAGCACAGATCGTTGCCGAATTCTCGGCGACGCCGCAGTTGTTCACGTCGCGTGCGGAGTGCCGCGCTGTCCTCGCGAACGGCGGTCACGCGCCACCATCTTCCTCGCGACGCCGCGATCGCGGCACCACCGGGAGCGAATGAAATGCGTCAGCGCGTCGGCATGGCAAGCCCATGCAGGATTATCGCGGTCGCTTCGCCGCGCTCTGGCACCGGGAAGCCGACGGACAGTGGCGCCTCGCGCGCCTCATGATGCAGCCGCCCGGTGATCGGTGAGCGGTGTTCGGTGCTCGGTCTGTCGTTGAATGACGACCATCGTGCGGAGCGAGTGATGCCACGGCGTGTGCCGCACACCGGCGGGCACCGCACACCGATCACCGATCACCGATAACCGAACAATGGCCCTCTCGTCGACCGTCTATACGCTCACCATCCAACTCGCGAACGTCGATCGCGGCGTGTACGAGACGCTCGCCCTGCGCGTCGCGCGGCACCCGTCGGAAACGGAGGAATATCTCCTGACGCGCGTGCTGGCGTATTGTCTCGAGTACGCGGAGGGGATCGAATTTTCGAAGGGGCTGTCGGAGCCCGACGAGCCCGCGATCGCCGTGCGTGACTTGACGGGCGCACTGCGCGCCTGGATCGAGATCGGCGCGCCCGATGCCGCGCGGCTGCACAAGGCGAGCAAGGCTGCGCCGCGCGTCGTTGTGTACACGCACAAGGATCCGGTGCAGTACGTGCGGCAGCTCGCTGGCGAGCGCATCCACCGCGCCGACGCGATCGAGTTGTACGCGGTCGATCGTGATCTTCTCGCCGCCCTCGCGGCGCGACTCGAGCGCCGCATG
>JBDUCS010000139.1:0-9439 GCA_040003335.1 Gemmatimonadaceae bacterium
GCGGGCCGGTGCGCCGCATGCCGTGAGACAGGCAGCAGCCCCGATGAGAATGAGGCTGATGCGACGGCCCTGCAGCATATCAAACATGGCCAACCCTCGTCTATGCGACTCTTGCATAAGCAGGTCCAGTGGTCTGTCGCGTGAGCGCATCGTTACATTGGTCGCTCGCTGAACAAGCAATGCCAGTTCTCACTCGGTGAAGAGTCGATGGCAGAGGCGGGCGCGCGGTGAACCACAATACTGTCTAGGACGCAATCATGGCCGATACTCTGCACGCAACGCCGATCTCGCTGAATGAGAAGTTCAAAGCATTCAATGACTACTGGTCCCCAAAAATTGTCGCGGAACTCAACGGCCAGCACATCAAGCTGTCAAAGTTTCAGGGCGCATTCATCTGGCACGCGCACGAGAACGAGGACGAGATGTTCCTCGTCCATCGCGGTAGTTTTCGCATGGAATTCCGTGACCGGTCAGTGACGCTCAACACCGGCGACTTCATCGTCGTACCACGCGGGGTCGAGCATCGGCCTGTCGCCGACGCTGAGGTCGAAGTCATCCTCTTCGAGCCGGCCGGCACGCTCAATACCGGGAATGTGGGCGGGGCGCGCACCGTACCTAGCGAACCGATTTGATGCTGCCGCTCCCGCGGAATGCTGAGATCGCACTAGGAGCCGCGCAACACGCTCATGGGATCCACCCGCGTCGCCCTTCGCGCCGGCAGCCAACTCGCCATCAACGCCACGCAAGTCAGCAGTACCATGACTCCGCCAAACGCCAGCGGATCCGTCGTGCTCACGCCGAACACCAGCCCCTTGAGCAGCCGCGTGAGAAAGAGCGCACCAAGGCCGCCGATCGCGATCCCCACCAGGGCGAGCGCTACCCCCTGACGTAGCACGAGCGCGAGCACCTCCCCGTGCTGCGCGCCGAGCGCGATGCGCACGCCGATCTCCTGCCGGCGCTGCGTCACGAGATACGAGACCACGCTGTACACACTCAACGTCGCGAGCAGCAGCGCGGCGCCACCGAACACGCCCACGAGCACGAGGACGAAGCGTCGATCGGCGACCGAGTCGGCGACCACAGTGTCCATCGTGCGCAGCATAGCCGGGATGTCCGGCCGGAGCTGCTGCACCACCGCGCGCGCGGAAACCATCACCGAGGCCGGATCGATCGCGGTTTGCATGACGATGTGGAACGTCTGGGCCGCGCTCGTGCGCTGCGGCTGGAAGGCGTAGAACGTCGGGGTAGGCCCGACAGCCAGATTCTCGTCGCGAACATCGCCGACGACGCCCACGATCGTGAACGGACGCATGTCGCCATCCATGTTCCCGTACTGAATGATCTTGCCGATTGGGTTCTGGTTGGGCCATTTGGATTTGGCCAATGACGCGCTAATCACGGCGACGTGCACCGCGTCCGGCGTGTCGCTGCTCGTGAACGACCGCCCGCTGATGACGGGTATATTCATGGCGTCGAAGTAGTTTCCGTCGACGACGATGTAGTTGGCGTAGCCGCTTCGCTGGGGATCCTTGGCCAGAAGAGCAAAGTCTTCCATGCGCAGCGTCTCGGTCGGCCGGCTCATGATGAGGAACCTGCCGTCGCTGCCGCCGCCGACGAGCGGTACTCCGCTCGCGCCACCGACTCTCGTCACGCCGGGAATGGTCCGCACCCGCGCCATTAGCTCTTCATAGAACGCTGCACGCCGCACTCCGGTGACCGCTCCTCTCTCGAAGGGAAGGGCGGCATCGAGGATGACGAGATGCCGGGTTCGGAAACCCGGGTTGAGCTCCAGCAACCGCACGAAGCTGCGGCCGAGCAGATCGGCGCCCACGAGGAGCACGACGGTCAGCGCCATCTGCAGCACTACGAGCGAGCGACGAATTCGGGCGCTCGATCCCGTGCCGGCTTGGGTTCGCTGCGACGACGATAGCGTCTCCCGGATGTCGCTCCGCGTCGCGTGCCAGGCCGTCAACAGTCCGATGCCCACCGCCGCGAGGAACGACAAGCCCAGCGCGAACAGCATCACGAGCCAGTCGACGTGAACCTCGCCGGCGCGGGGAATGCTCGACGTTTGCATGGCGAGCAGCACCCGCACGCCAAGCGCGGCCAGGCCCACGCCGACGAGCCCGCCCGCGAGGGACAGCACGCCCGCTTCGGTGAGAAGCTGCCGCGCGAGACGAACGCGGCTCGCTCCGAGCGCCATCCGCAAGCCGATTTCACTGCGGCGGATCGTCATCCGCGCGACGACTAAGTTCACGACGTTGGCGCACGCGATGAGCAGGAGAAACGCGGATGCGCCAAGCAGGATCATCAGTGTGCCGCGCACCTTGCCGACGACGATCTCATGGAGCGGCACGGTCTCCGCGCCGAACATTCCTGTCTCGTCGCCAAGCTGCTGCTTGAGACGTCGGGAGATGGAGCTGACATCCTGCCTGGCCTGCTCGAGCGTCACGCCGTCTTTGATTCGCGCCACCGCACGCCAGCCGCCCGACGTTCTACTCGATCGCGAGTCCGGTTCGTGCGGCGTCCAGAGGTCGGTTCCGGCGGGATAATCCATTGCCTCCGGCATCACGGCGACAATCGTCAGGAGCGCGGAGCCGACCTTAAGCGTACGACCAACGGCGGCAGGCGAGCTGCTCAAGTGGTCCCGCCAGAACCTCTGGCTCACGATCACCGACGTGGGCGTATCCGCCGTGACGTCCTCCTCGACGAACGTGCGGCCCATCGCTGGTCGAAGCGCGAACACTCTAAAGAAATCGCGCGCGACCGCCGCCGCTCGCGCGCGTACCGGCTCACTCGACCCGTTCACCGTGACAATGCTCGCTGACGACGACAGCCCTATCGCCGAGAAGCCGCGAGTCTGGGCCTTCCAGTCGATGAAATTCGGTTCGGTGACGCTGTTCCTCGTCCCATCTTTCGTCGACTGAAAGAGCTGGACGATGCGGCCCGACTCGGGGTACGGCAGTGGCCGCAGCAGCACGCCGCTTACGACGCTGAAGATCGCCGTCGTCGCTCCGATCCCGAGCGCGAGCGTGGTGATCGTGGTGAGGAAGAAGCCCGGACTGCGCGCGAAGGAGCGCGCGACGTGGCGAAGATCCTGCGTTAGCGTTTCCATGAATTCGCTGGTTGCGCGTGGACTCGGAGCTCTTGCCGTGCTCCACCTTCGCACGTTTCGACAGCGCGTTCAGCTCTGGGGTTGGTACGCGCCGTACGGCGACTGTAGCGCCGTCACGAACGGCAACGCCACGCCACGTCCGTGTCCATCGCGTCGAGTCGCATGGCGTGTCCTGGTGTTGTGTGAGCGGTAGCACCCGTCTGGTCCAGAGACCGAGCAGGCCATACGCTAGCCAGATCTGCGTCGCTCGCCTACACCAGGCGAGCATCCTGCTCCCGCAATCACTCACCCCATGAAGAGCTTCGTTTTCGCCGCGCTCCTCCTCCTCGCTTGCGCCCCCGCCGCGCCCGACGAACGCTACGGATTCATCGCACGCCTCGGCCGCGACACCATCTCAGTCGAGAGCATCACGCGCCACGGGAACACGGTGACGAGCGATGAGGTCGACCGGTTCCCACGCGTCCGCCGGCGGCATACCAAGGTAGAGCTCGGCCCCGACGGCGGCATCCGGCATCTCGTCATGGACATTCACACGCCGAGCGAGCCGGCGAATCAGCGCGAGCGCCACGTCGTCGCCGACGTGACGACGGATTCCGTGCGCGTGTCGAAGAAGGACGGAACGGGGACGACCGAGCGCGCCTTCGCAACGCGTGGCGGCATGGCCATGGCGCACGTGCCGCAGATGTATAGCCTCTATGAGCTGTACTTCGCCGCGGCGTTGAAGCGTGCCGGCGCGTCGAAGCATGCGTCCGGCGACACCGTGCAGATGCGGCAGTTCTACATCGACCGGGAGTTCGACCGGTTCCCGCTGCACGAGGGCATCGTGCGGCCGTTGTCGGGCGGCAAGGCGGAGATCACGCACGACTGGCTGGCCGGTACCGGAGAAGCGACGTTCGACTCCACCGGCCACATGCTCGGCTACTCGGGCGCCCGGACGACGTACAAAGTGGAGGTGAGCCGCCTCCCGGCGCCGCCCGACGTCCGGGCCGTCGCCGACCGGTTCGAAGTGGCCGAGGCGAAGGGCGGCGGCGTGTCCCAGCTCAGCGTGCGAGACACTGCGCGCGCCAGCATCGGCGGCGCGACATTCGCCGTCGATTACGGCCGGCCTCTCGCTCGTGGACGCGTGCTACTCGGCAACATTCTGCCGTACGACCACG
This sequence comes from Gemmatimonadaceae bacterium, assembly GCA_040003335.1. Taxonomy (GTDB): domain Bacteria; phylum Gemmatimonadota; class Gemmatimonadetes; order Gemmatimonadales; family Gemmatimonadaceae; genus JALZAE01. The sequence continues at coordinate 4,273 of JBDUCS010000139.1, forward strand.
TGTGGCGCACGGGGGCCAACGCAGCCACGCAGTTCACGACGTCCGCGCCCATCACGCTCGCCGGCCTGCAGGTGCCCGCGGGGACGTTCACACTGTGGACCGTTCCGCGCGCGGACGGTACCGAGTTGATCGTGAATCGACAGGCCGGGCAGTGGGGCACCGAGTACGACGGTTCTCAAGACCTCGGCATGGCGCGAATGACCACTGAGACGCTCGCCACACCGGTCGAGAAATTCACAATCTCCATCGTCGCGAATGGCCGGGCTCGCGGGACGCTGGTGATGGAGTGGGGGGCGTTCCGCTGGACGGCGCCGATCGAGGTACGGTGAGGCAGGAGTCGCGTCGCTCCGATGATCGAGTCACTCGATGTATCCCCCGGTCGCCCGACTCCGGCATCGCACACCTGTCCCGTTGTTGCGTTTCGCAGACACGGGGCCGAGTCGAGAGCCTTCTGATCCCCATCCTACACACGAGCGATGTGGGTGTCGACGCCATAGCCGTCAGACTCGGCCTGAGTCGTCAGACATTGTTTCGGAAGCATAGGGCGGAAGGCCTGAGCTTCGAAGGAGTGCTAGAGGATCTGCGTCGCGAGGTGGCGATTCACTGCCTTGGTCCCGAGAAGGCCTCAGTAAGTGAAACGGCCTACCGCGTTGGCTACTCCGAGCCAGCCGCGTTCTCGCGAGCCTTCAAGCGCTGGACCGGATTCAGCCCGCGCACATATGCATTGCGGGCAGAAGCATCTTGACCAGCTCGAGAGACGATAACTGGCCGGCAAGTTTCACCCTGAACTTGGCTCAGGGAGCCGGGATCATGCCAAACAGCGTGTCGGCGTCGTAGAGCGTCGTCTGCAGGGGACGTAGAGTCCGAGCACCAAGGAGCCACACCCGACCGAGCCGTAGGCGCCGTACCGCCGGTGGCGACGATGTCCGACGCGTAGGCGCACTCGAAGTCGCCGATCGCGCTGTTAGCAGGAGCGTCGCGCTCTCAGGCCGATGGAGACCAGGAACGCCGTCTCCATCGACCGAGCGCAAGAAGCCTACGATCAGCGCGCGATCAACCCGACGGCGCTCGATGGAACGCCGCCCGTCGAACCGAGCGACAAGAGCGCGCCGCTGTCGAGGCGAAATCCACTGATCGTCCCGTCGGCGCTATTGAGCGCGTACGCGAACCGATCGCCGTCGCTCAAATCCAAGTCGGTCGGGGCTTTGCCGGTTGCGCCCGCGCGCGCATCGCGAAGCGTGAGCGCGCCGTCCGTGCCCACGGCGAAGCTCGAGATGAAATTGCTCCCCGTGTTTGTGGTGAAGGCAAGGCGGCCATTCCTCGTGACGACCACCCAGCACGCCGCCGTCTCGCCCGTGGCGACCGAGCCACTGATGACGGCCAAGCGGCCGGTATCCCCGAGTCGGTACGATGACAGCGCGCTCGCGTTGGGTGCACCACCGAACGCCTCAGATACGATGAGCGCGTCGCCGCGGGCGAATGCGAAGCCGAACGGCGTCATCCCTCGGGAAGGATGGACAACGGGCGGGCGCGCGACGCCACGATTGTTGACGCGATAGGTGTCGATCTTGTTTGTACCCTTCTCGGTCACGACGAGCACATCGCCGTCGGGCGCGAAACTCACTTGCGCCGGACTCGGCGCCGCGGTGCTGAGGGGTTGGGTGGAGCCGAGAATGGGCACGAGGCGCCCGCGACTGTCGACGCTGAAACCGCTGATGTTCGCCGTTCCCCCGGCGTTGAGCACGTAGAGCACGTCGCCGTGAACCGTGAGGCTGATTGGCTGTATACCTTCTGACCCGCGCACATCCACCAAGCTGAGGTCGCCGTGACTCACGGCAAACGTCGAGATCTGATTGCTGCCCGCGTTCACGACGAAGAGGAACCTTCCATTCTTGCTCATGCCAATCGCACCCTGGCTGCCGAGTCCTGCGCCCGTCCCCTGACCGCCGGTGAGCACTTGACGCAGCGCGCTGAGCGAACCATCGGCGTGGCGCTCGAAGATGGCGACGGCGTTGTCGCGTGGCGTGTTCGTCGACACATAGACCACACCCTCGACCGGCGAGCCGGTGGATGCAGCTGTGCGCGCGGCGTCGATGCGCAGCGCGTCGGGTGGCGGTCCAGCGATGCGGGCTTGATCGCTGCAGGCAGCGAGACCCAGCGCGGTGACGGTGGCGATAAGAGACGATCTACGCATGCGATGTTCCTCCGGGGTGGATTGGCCGGTGTTCGTTCGCAAGCACGGCAATGCAACGCAAGGACCGCGGGCCAATCGCCGGATTGGCCGCGACGTTGCCCTTCTGCAAACGGCGGCACGCGCGCGGGTTGGCGGCCCGCGCGATGCGCCCGCCATCACGTCGTGCGTTTGTACCGGCGTTCACGAAACGGCGCGCGGCGCACTTGGAACGCCGCGGCGGAACGCGCCGCCCTGCCTCGCCCGCGCAGCACGAGGTCGGCGCCGGCATACCGTTCGCGTCGCGTGCGCATCGGCAGACATCTTCCCAGGACGTGCAGATGACCTTGACGATTCAGCGAGTACTGCTCGGCACGGTCGTGCTGACTATTCTCGGAGGGATGATCCCCGCGGGCCTCGTGCTCGACCGCCGACTCGGCGGCGCGTTGTCACGGCGCATGCGGGACGATCTGGCGCTCGGACCTCGCGTGCTCAACGACCGCGTCGCCGCGAACTCGGACGCGCTCATGATGCACGCGAAGGAGCTCGCCCATACCGCGGGCCTCGGTGCCGCGATGGTCCGCGGGAATCGCGATGAAATCCGTCGGCTGATCGAGCTCGCGCATGCGACCACGCCCGATACACGACCCGTCGCGGTCGCGGCGACTGGAGAGAGTCTCCTGGGTCCGACCGTCGACAGCGCGATTGTCCGCGAGACGCGACTGGGGCGGATGCCCGTCGTGATGACGAGCTCGCAAGGTGAGATTCGCACGGTGGCTCTCGCGCCGGTGGAGTATGGCGGGCGCTGGGTCGGGGCGGCCGGGATGACCATCCCAATGGACGAGCGCGCCGCACAAGTCCTCGCCGGGCTCACGCGATCGGGGGTGGTGATCGTCGTTGCTGGAAGCGACGCGGTCACCATTACAACCCTCGACTCCATCACGACGCGCGCGGTGGTCGCCGCGCTCGCGCGGAGCGTCGTCGTCGACACAGTCGTGCACGCGATCGACGCTGGACGCACGCGAGTGCTGATGGCCAGCGCTCCGTTGGGAACCGTGGGGACGATCGTTTTCACCCGGGCGGTTGCGGACGAGCTCGCCGTGTTGCCAGAGCTCCGCCGGGTGGCGCTGGCGAGCGCCGTGGCCGCGCTCGTCGCGGCGCTGGTGCTCGGCGCCGCCCTGGCGAGTCGCGTATCGCGCCCGATTCGACAGCTCGCGGCCGCGGCGGCGGCGATGGCGAACGGTGAGTTCGATGCGCCGCTGCCCCGCTCACGCGTGCGGGAGCTCGCGCGCGTGGCGAGCGCGTTCGACGCCATGCGGCGCACCCTCGCGATGCGGCTGCAAGAGCTGGGCGCCGCCAACGCCACGCTCGCCGAGCACAGCACCCGGCTGAGCGCGCTGCAGTCGGACCTCATGCAGCGCGACCGGTTGAGCGCTACGGGCCAACTTGTCGCCCAACTCGCGCACGAGATTCGCAACCCCGTCGCGAACGTGCGCAATCTGTTGGAGTTGCTGCGCCGCCGACTCGCCGCTGATCCCGAGGCGCGTGAGTTCGCCGAGATGGCGATCGACGAGTTGCTCCGCATGCACGAGCTCGCCGAGCAGATGCTGGATCTGAATCGCCCCCGCGATCCCGCGATACGACGCAGTCGGCCGGTCGCTGTCGCGCGAGATGTGGCCCGGCTCGTGACGGCCGGCGCGTTGTACGGTGATCGCGCTTCACCCGATGGAGAGTCGCTCGAGGTGCCGGCGCTCGCGGTGCGTGTGCGCGGGCCCGACGAAGCCGAAGTCGCCATCGCGCCGGACGCACTGAAGCAGGTGCTGCTCAACCTCGTGCAGAACGCGCGTGAAGCGATCGCCTCGGCGGACGGATGCGCGGATCGATTGAACAATGGAGCGGGGTCGAGTACGCCCGCCATCGACATCATCGTCTCGCGTGCGCCGTCGGGCGCGACGATGGACATCGTCGACAACGGTCCGGGCATCCCGCCCGACATGCTCGCGCGCGTCTTCGACCCGTTCGTGACGACGAAGCACACGGTGCAAGGTGTCGGTCTCGGTCTCTTTGTCGCCGAGGGATTGGTGCGAACGGCGGGGGGCCGGCTGAGTGTCAGCAATCGAGAGACGGGCGGCGCCTGCTTTCGCATCGAACTGCCGCTGGCTGCACCGCTCGATGCGTCGACGCGCGATGTGGAGTCGCCGATATGACCGAGAGCTCGGCGCGCGTTCTCATCGTCGACGACGACCGGGTGTTTCGCGTGTCCACTGCGGCCCTGTTGCGCGCCGAGGGGCACGCGGTCGACATGGCCGAAGACGGACGCCAAGCCGCCGCGGCGATGAAGGTCGCGCGGTACGATCTGCTGATAGTCGACCTCCGCATGCCCGGTATCGACGGCGTCGCGTTGACCGAAACACTGCGTCTCTGGGGCGAAGACGTGCCGATCCTCATGATCAGCGGATATGGCACCGTCGACGCCGCGGTCGGCGCGCTGCATCGCGGCGTCGACGATTTCCTCTCGAAACCGGTTGAGCCCGAGCTGCTGTGCGCGCGTGTGAGCGAGTTGCTCGAGCGCCGCCCGCAACCTCGAGAGCTTACCGCGAGCGTCGGCGGCATGGTCGGCCGATCCGATGCGCTGCAGGGCGTGCTTCGCGCGATCGAGCTGGTGGCGCCGACCGAGGCGACCGTGCTGATCTCAGGCGAGACAGGTACGGGAAAGGAACTCGTCGCCCGCGCGCTGCACGACCTCTCGCACCGACATGCGTCTCCTCTGGTCACCGTCAATTGCGCGGCGCTCGCGGAGGGGGTGCTCGAGAGTGAACTGTTCGGGCACGTGCGCGGGGCGTTCACGGGCGCGATCCGCGACCGCGCCGGTCTCTTCGAGGCGGCAACCGGCGGCACGCTCTTCCTCGACGAGATTGGCGAGATGAGCGTCGGCCTCCAACGCCGGCTCCTTCGCGTGCTGCAAGAGCGCGAAGTCGTTCGCGTGGGGATGACGCG
>JBDUCS010000140.1:0-9436 GCA_040003335.1 Gemmatimonadaceae bacterium
GCGTAGCGCTCCTGCGGCTGGCGCGCCAGCGCTCGGTCGAGCACGCTCTGCAGCCCGCGCGGCCATTGCACCTCGGGACGCACCTCGGCCAAGGTGCGCGGCCGGTCGGTGAGCCGCATGATGAGCGATTCCTGAACCGTTGCCGTCGGGAAGGGAAGCGTTCCCGCGAGCATGTGAAAGGTGACGAGCGCGAGCGCGTACGTGTCGCTCCGTCCATCGAGCTCGTCGCCCGCCGCCTGCTCGGGACTCATGTACTCCGGCGTGCCCACGATCAGACCCGTGCGCGTCACCTTGCGGCCGCCCTCTTTCTGCGTCTTGGCGATGCCGAAGTCGACGACCTTCACCACGTCGGCGCCGGCGCGGCCGGCGGCGATCATGATGTTGTCCGGCTTGAGGTCGCGGTGCACGATGCCCAGCTCGTGCGCCGCGTCGAGCGCCAGCGCGACCTGCCGCGCGATCTCCGACGCGCGCGCCACCGGGACCGCGCCCACTCGCTCCATCACTTTCGTGAGCGGCTCGCCGTCGACGTACTCCATCGCGAGGTAGATGAGTCCCTCGCGCGTCTCGCCGAAGTCGTAGATGGCGGCGACGTTCGGATGGTTGATCTGACTCGCGTGCGCTGCCTCGCGGTTGAACCGCCCCACCGCTTCCGCGTCGCTCATCATCGATGGCGTCATCACCTTGATCGCGCTCTTGCGCCCCATCTTCACATGCTCGGCCAGGAAGACCTGGCCCATGCCGCCCTCGCCCAGCTTGGCCGTGATGAGGTAGCGGTCGGCGACGACCTGGCCGATGAGTGACGCGCCCTGCTCGCCGCGCAGCGCCGAGCCGTCGCGCGGGCAGAACTTGATCTCCGGCTCGTACGTCGCGCCGCACTGGGGACAGATCTTCTGCCCGCTCACGAGCGATGTCGTCGGGTATCAGTGGGTGGCATCGTCAACAGGATCGCGAATAGGGAACACGTACGGCGCCGGGTACCGCATAAGGTAGGATCGGCATCCCCAACCGCAACGAGCATCTTCGCGAGGCGCAACGGCGTTACCTTGCGCGCATGCATCGCGTTTCTCGCATGACCGCGCTGTTCGTCTTCGCCGCGAGCGCCTGCGCTCCACCGGTGTCGCCCGGCGCGCCAGCGCCGGTCGCGTCGCCGCCGTCGAGCGCAACGGGTGTTGCGCCGGCGCCGGGCACTCCCGCTCCGCCGTCGCCGCTTCCGCCAATTCCGCGCGTCGACGGACCGCTCGCGATCCACGTCGTGTACCCCGACACGAACCAACGCCTCACGGCCCGCGACTCGAATTTCATCTTTGGGAGCGTCGGCAGTGGGAACGCGGTGCTCACCATCAATGGGGCACCCGTCGAGGTGAAGCCGAACGGCGCCTTCCTCGCCTACGTCCCCGTGCCGGGCGACAGCGCACCGCGCTACGAGGTCGTGGCGACGCGCGGCGCGGATACGTCGCGCGCGATGCTTCCGATTCGCCTGCCGCCCGCGCGCGCCCGCTTCGCGCTCGACGGTCCGCTGTTCACCGACACGCTCAGCGTCGCACCGCGCGGCGTGTTGGCGCGCCGCGACGACGAGCGCATGCGCGTCAGCGTGCGCACCGCCACCAATGCCGTGGCGTGGCTGCGGCTCGACAACGCCGACCGGCAGCCGCTCGTGCCCGCGCCGCCGCGCGCCGGCGTGACCGACAGTGCCGCGCTTGTGCTCGCGGGCACGGTGTGGTCGACCGATGTGCCGGCGCGCCAGCTGCGCAAGAAAACGGAGCTCGTGATCGCCCGCGGCCGCGACACGGCGCGCTTCGCCATCGCCGCGGTCGCGCCCGGCGCCGTCGAGCCGCCGCAGTGGGCGACGCTCGGCGTCCCCTCGCCGGCGCGCGACACCGACCACGTGATCATCGCGCGCCCCACGCCCGACGGCACCTATCGCTGGTTTCTCTTTCCCGGCACGCCCGTGCAGGTGACGGGACGCGAGGACGACTACACGCGCGTCCGCCTCGACGACGAGCTCGAGGTGTGGCTGGGCTCGGGCGAGGTGCGGCCGCTGCCGAGCGGCGTCGCCGCGCCGATGCGCGTGACGAGCGACGCGCGCATCATCCCGTCGGTCGAATACGTCGACCTGGAGATTCCTGTCGCGACGCGCCCCGCCTTTCAGGTCGAGGAGACCGATCGCGCGCTCATCCTCACGCTCTACGACACGCGCGCCAACACCGACATCGTGCGCTATGGCTCGAACGACTCGCTCGTACGGGTTGTCCGCTGGGAGCAGGTGGCCCACGACCGCGCGCGCTACACGCTCGAGCTCGCCGCCAAGCCGTACGGCTATCTCGCCATGTGGCACGCCGGCGCGTTCGTGCTTCGCGTGCGACGCCCGCCGCGCATCGACCCCGTATCGCCGCTCAAGGGGCTCACGATCGCCGTCGACCCCGGCCATCCGCCGATCGGATCGACCGGACCCACGGGCTTGTACGAGGCAGTGCCCGCGCTGGCCATCGCGCAGCGTCTTCGCGACCTGCTGATAGCCCGGGGCGCGACGGTGATGATGACGCGGACGACCGACGCGCCGGTGGAGCTCAGCCTTCGACCGATCCTCGCGCGCCGCGCCAACGCCAACGCGCTCGTATCGATCCACCTCAACGCATTCCCCGACGGCACCAATCCGTTCGCCAACAACGGCACCGGCACGTACTTCTTCCAGCCACACAGCGAGCCGCTCGCGCGCGCGCTACAGAGCGCCTTGGTCGACCGGCTCGGGCTGCGCAACATCGGCGTGCACTACGACAACCTCGCGCTGGCGCGTCCGACGTGGATGCCCGCCGTGCTCTGCGAGGGCGCGTTCATGATGATCCCCGAGCAGGAGAACGCCCTGCGCACGCCGGAATACCAGGAGCTCTACGCGCGCGGCGTCGTCGCCGGCCTGGAGAATTATTTCCGAGCGTTGGGAGCGAATCCGTGACGCTGAATACCGGGTGCCGGAAGCCGGGCCCCGCACTCCTCGTCGCTCTTTCGTTCTTCGCGTTTCGTTTTCTGAACGCCCAAGTCGTGCCGAACGCCGCGTGGCGAACGATTCATACGCCGCATTTTTCTGTGCACTTCACGCCGCCGGTCGAGATGGCCGCCCGGCGCGCCGCGATCTACACCGAGCGGGCGTATGCGAAACTGGCGAGTAGGCTCGTCGCGCCGCGCGGGCCGATCGACCTTGTTGTCGCCGACAACGTCGACTACTCCAATGGCAGCACCACTCCGTTTCCGTCCAATCGCATCATCATCTATACCCATCCCGCGCTCGACACGCCGTCGCTGCGCTTCTACGACGATTGGCTCGAACTCGTCATCACCCACGAGCTGACGCACACGTTTCAGCTGGACCGCGCCGGCGGATGGTGGGGCGCGGCGCAGAAAGTATTTGGCCGCGCCGTGCTGCTGTTCCCAAACTTCTACCAGCCCGCCTGGGTGCTCGAGGGGCTCGCGACCTACGAGGAGAGCGCCGTCACCGGCACGGGACGCGTGCAGAGCTCGTACGAGCGGATGCTCCTCGCCGCCGACCTCACCGGTGGCGGTCTCCCACGGCTCGACGAGTGGAACCTCACGACGTCGCGCTACCCTGGCGGCGAGCTCGCCTACGCGTACGGCTCGCTCTTCTTCGACTACCTCGAGCGCCGTCGCCCGGGCGGCGTGCGCGACTACGTCGAGCGGGCGAGCCGCGCGCCGATTCCGTTTTTGCTCAACCGCGCGGCGTCGCGGAGCTTTGGGGTGTCGTTCTCGCAGGCATGGCGCGACTGGCGTGACTCGCTGGCGCGCGGCGCGCACGACGCGCCGCCACCGCTCCCCATGTGGCGCGACCTCACGGCCGGCGGACGAGTCGCGCTCTTTCCGCGCTGGGCGGACAGCGCATCGCTGATTCTCACCGTTTCGGACGGTGAGTCGGCGACGCACGCGCAACGGACGAACGCCGGCGGCGTGACGCGCGCGCTCGGGCGCCGCAACAGCGTCGACGCCGGCTCCGTGCGCGCCGACGGCGCGATCGTGTTCGCGCAGCTCGACCGCGTCGATCCCTATCGCATCTATTCCGACCTCTACCTCGAGGTGCGCGGCGAATCGCACCGGCTTACGCATCGGGCGCGGCTCAGCCAGCCGGACGTGCGCGCCGACGGCGAGATCGTCGCCATTCAGACCGTCGCCGGCTCGGCGCGGCTCGTGCGCGTGTCGCGCGACGGCGTGCGCGTCACGCCGCTGTCGGAGGCCGCGCTCGACACGGCGTTCACCGAGCCGCGGTGGTCGCCGCGCGGCGACCGCATCGCCGTCACGCGCTGGACGCGCGGGGGCTACGCCGACGTCGTGATCGTTGACTCGTTAGGCACCGTCCAGCGCGCGCTCACGCACGACCGCGCCTTCGACGCCAGCCCAAGCTGGTCGCCTGATGGTCGGCTCGTCTTCTTCAGCTCCGATCGTGACGGCGTCAACGAGCTGTACATGGTCGCACTCGACGCCGAGCGCGGCACGCTGGCGAGCGAGCCGCGCCTCCTCGCCCGCGCCACGACCGGCGCGTTCCAGCCGTCGCTCTCGCCCGACGGCCGCACCCTCGCCGCCGTGCGCTATGCGGCCGACGGCTACCACGCGGGCACCGCGCCGTTCGACAGCGCGCACGCGCGCCCCGTGCCCATCGCCCCAGCGCTCGACCCGCCGCCGCTCGAGCCCGTCGCTTCGAGCGACGCGCCCGCGGCGCCCTACTCACCGTGGTCATCGCTCGTGCCGCGCTACTGGCTCCCGCTCATTGGACAGACGTCCAATGCGCGCGCGACGGTCGGCGCGATCACCAGCGGGCGCGACATCGTCGGCCGGCACGCCTACATCGCGCAGGCCCTGTTCGACCTCCGCGGCGACGAGCATGAAGGCTCGCTCTCGTACCGTTACGCGGGATTCGGCCAACCCTACTTCGACATCGGCGCCGCGCAGCGCTGGGACCGCACCGGCATCGACAGCGGCCGCACGCGCATCGGCGATCTGCGCCGCCGCGGCCGGCTGATCGACGCGTCGCTCACCGTGGAGCGGCCGCGATTCCGCACCTTCTCTTACCTGTCGGTGGGCGGCGAGCTCGAGCAGCGCGAGTACAGCACCCAGCCATCGAGCCTGCTGCGGCGTCTCTCGTCCTCCTTCTATCGCAGCCGTCCGCAGTACCGCTCGCTCGTCGTCAACACCGGCTGGTCGAACGCACAGCGGCCCGCGCTCGCCATCTCACTCGAGGATGGCGTCGCCCTCTCGCTCAGCGGCCGCCTGCGCTGGATCGCGGCCGACAGCGCATATCGTTCCAACGCCGTGACGGCCGCCCTCAACGCGTACAAGTCGCTCGACGTTGGCGGATTCGCGCATCACGTGCTCGCGCTGCGCGCCGCCGGCGCCTACGCGAGCGGGCGCATTCCCGGCGACTACTCGGTCGGCGGCTCGAGCGGCGAGATCGTCACGATTGCGCCCGGCATCACCACCGGCGGCCGCCGCGCCTTTTTCGTGCGCGGATTCCCGCCCGACGCGAAAACCGGCACACGGGTCGTGAGCGGCAGCGCCGAGTACCGCGCGCCGCTCGTTCGACCCGATCGCGGGCTCGGCCTCCTCCCGATCTTCTTGAGCCGTACCTCCGTCGCTCTCTTCGCCGACGCCGGCGCCGCCTCGGATGCGTCGTTTGGTCGCGACTCCTGGATCGCCTCGGCCGGCGCCGAGCTCAACCTCGATGCCGCGCTCCAGTTCGACTACCCCTATCGCATCCGACTCGGCGTCGCCGCGCCCGTCGTCGACCACTCCGACTACGCGACGCGCAAGGCCAGCGTCTACGTGCTATTCGGGTCATCGTTCTGAGCGGCTCGGCGCGGGATCGACCGACACCTCAGGGCGAAAGTTGTGCGGATCGCTCTAATCCGAGCACCTAGCACCTAGGGCCCGTCCTGCGTATGTAATTCAGACTCCCAAATCCGTCGCCGTCTACCGTCCCCTCTCCATTCCCGACATGCAGATCACGAAGCTCGTCACGCCGCTCGCTCTCGTCGTTGCCGCGTTCGCCGGCGCATCCTCGGTGCGCTCTCAGCAGCCGACGCCGCCGCCGCGGCAGGGGGCACCGCCGGCTGCCGCGACTGACACGGCGCGTCCTCCCGTGCCCGCGGCGCCGCGTCCCTACAATCGCGTGATCACGGCCGAGGCCAAGACCAAGCGCGGCATGTTCGTCGTGCATCGCGTCAACGACCGGCTCTTCTTCGAGATTCCATCGGGTGAGCTGAACAAGGACATGCTCGTCGTCGGACGCTACGCGCGTGCGGCGGCGGCCGATCCGGTTCTGCCGCCGGGACAGTTCGGCGAGTATGGCGGCGACCGCTTCGCCGAGCGCACGCTGCGGTGGGAGCGCAACGGCAATCGCGTCATTCTCCGGTCACCGTCGTTCGCGATCACGGCGGACACCGGGCTCAGCGTCTACCGCGCGGTGCAGACGTCGAACTACGCGCCGATCATCGCCATTCTCAACGTCGAGGCGTACGGCCCGGACAGCGCGGCGGTGATCGACGTGACGCGACTGTTCACGACGAACATCCCCGAGCTGTCGGCGATTCGCGGAACGGTCGATGCGACGCGGTCATACGTCGAGCGCGTGCTCGCTTTTCCAGACAACATCGAGGTCGAGGCGACGGAGACCGGTGTGCCCACGGGCGCGCTGCCGCCGCGGCCGGCTGGCAACGGCATTCCCGTTCCCGGCGTGCCGCTCGCCCACAGCGTGCTCGGCCACTGGAGCATCGTGCGCCTGCCGGACCGTCCGATGATGCCGCGGCGCGCCGACGAGCGCACCGGCTTCTTCACCGAGCGGTTGGTGGACTTCGGCACCGACGAGCAGCGCGCGGCGAACCGGCAGTACATCACGCGCTATCGTCTCGAGTGCTCCGACCGCCGCGAGGGCGAGCTCTGCTACCCGAAAAAGCCGATCACGTACTACGTCGATCCCGCCACGCCCGACAAGTGGATTCCCTGGGTGCGCAAGGCGATCCTCGACTGGCAGCCGGCGTTCGAGGCGGCCGGTTTCAAGAATGGCATCGTCGCCATGGATGCGCCGGCCAACGACCCCGACTGGTCTCCCGACGACATTCGGCACACGGTCATCCGGTGGCTGCCGTCGACGACGGAAAACGCCGTCGGCCCGCACACCTCCGATCCCCGCACGGGTGAGATTCTCAATGGCTCGGTGCGGATGTTCCACAACATCCTGAATCTGCAGCGCGACTGGTACTTCACGCAGGCGGCGCAGGTCGATGCGCGTGCGCGCGTCTTTCCGATGCCCGATTCGCTGATGGGCCGCTTGCTCGAGTTCGTCGTCGCCCACGAGATCGGCCACACCATCGGTCTGCAACACGACCAGATCGGCAGCTCGACGTATCCCGCCGATAGTGCTCGCTCGCCGACGTGGACGCATAAGATGGGACACAGCCCGAGCATCATGGACTACTCGCGCTTCAATTACGTCGCGCAACCCGAAGACAAGGTCGACCTCGCGGACATCGTTCCGCGCATCGGTCCGTGGGACAAGTACTCGATCATGTGGGGCTACAAGCCGATTCCCGGCGCGACGTCGCCGGCCGCCGAGCTCGCGACACTGGAATCGTGGACGCGCATGCAGGACACGATTCCCTGGTATCGCTTCTCGGCCAACAACGAGTTCGGTGGCTACGGCACGCTCAGCGAAGCGGTCGGCGATGCCGATCCGGTGAAGTCGACCGCGCTCGGCTTCAAGAATCTGCAGCGCGTCGTCGGCTACATCGCCGGCGCAGCGATTCGTCCGGGCGAGGACAACAGCGACGTGAAAGAGATCTACGACCGCACCGTCGGCCAGTGGGCGACGGAAGCCGGACACGTGGCGACGATGATCGGCGGCGGCACCGTGCAGTACAAATCGGGGAGCCAGCCCGGCCCCGTGTACGTCGCGCTCGCGCGCGCGCGGCAGAAGGGGGCGGTGACGTTCCTCAACGACAACGTCTTCAAGACGCCGACGTTCCTGATTCGCCCGGAGCTGGCGAGCCGCATCGAGGCCGGCGGCATGATCACGCGCATCACCGGCGCTCAGAATCGTGTCCTCGTTTCGCTGCTCAACGACGGCCGGATGAACCGGCTGCTCGAGCAAGAAGCGGTGATGAAGAAGGGCGACGCCTACACGCTCGCGGAGCTGTTGGACGATGTGCGGCGCGGCGTTTGGACCGAGCTGTCGGACGCGAGCCCGCGCGCCGACGCGTACCGGCGCCAACTCCAGATGGACTTTCTCACGATCATCGAGCGTAAGCTGAATCCGCCTCCGGTCAATCCGGCGCAGCAACAGCAGCAGCAGTTCGGACCGCCACAACCGCCGCTCTCGGAGGATGCCCGCTCCGAGCTCCGCGGCGAGCTCGTCTCGCTCCGCGCGCAGATCCGCTCAGCCACCCCGCGCGCCGGCGACCGGGCAACGCAGCTGCACCTGTCCGGCGCGGACCATCGGATCGGCGAAATTCTGGATCCGAAGGGCAGATGACACTATGTCATCCTGTGGAGCGCAGCGACGCCATGTCATCCTGAGGAGCGCCGCGACGCCATTGTCATCCTGAGGAGCTCAGCGACAAAGGATCTGCTGTGCGCTTGGCAACGGCAGATCCTTCGCTCCGCTCAGGATGACAATGCTTCGCTCAGGATGACAAGGATGCGCTTGGCTGAGATTCAAACTCCCTAAGGGCGAGATGAGCCAGGCACCCGCCGGCCCCAGTTTCGTACATCCGAGCGCCGTCATTCTGGGCGACGTCCGGTTGGGCGAACGCGTGAGCGTTTGGCCGACGGCGGTGATCCGGGCGGAGTACGAGCCGGTCACCGTCGGCGCGGAGAGTAACGTGCAGGACGGCGTCGTGATTCACGTCGACGCCGGCTTTCCGGCGACGATCGGCGAGCGCGTGACGATCGGCCATCGCGCGATCGTGCACGGCGCGACCGTCGAGAGCGAGTGTCTCGTCGGCATGGGCGCCATTCTGCTCAACGGCGTGCGCGTCGGCACCGGCAGCGTGATCGGCGCCGGCGCCGTCTGCCGGCAGGGGATGCAGATTCCGGCCCACTCACTCGTGCTGGGGGTGCCGGCCAAGGTCGTGCGGCAGACGACTGAGGACGAGCGCGCCGGGATACTGCGGTCGGCGGAGACGTACGTGAGTCTTGCGGCCGGGCATCGCGAGGGCAGGTATCCGACGCTGAAAACGTAAACCGTAAACACGTAATCGCGTGTGGGGATCTCGACGCTCGCCTACAGATTCACGTTTTACGTTTTGACAGTAAGCCGCCCCGTCGCGATCCCGACGAACTGTACGTCTTTATGTTTACGTTTTCGGGAAATTCTACGATGTCGCGGGGCCGCTCGCGATTTGGCGCGCGGTCGGCGCTGGCGGTCGGCGCGCGCCAGGCCGGC
>JBDUCS010000141.1:0-9383 GCA_040003335.1 Gemmatimonadaceae bacterium
ACGTACCACTCGCCCGACGGCCTCAACGTGCAGGTCTACAACCGGTGCGTCGGCACCCGCTATTGCAGCAACAATTGCCCGTACAAGGTTCGCTACTTCAACTGGTTCGGATACGGCGAGCCGAACCGCGCGCAGTACGCGTGGCCCGAGCCGTTGCACCTCGGGCTCAATCCCGACGTCACGGTGCGCGGCAAGGGCGTGATGGAGAAATGCACCTTCTGCGTGCAGCGCATTCGCGAGGCCGAGCATCGCGCCAAGCTCGAGGGCCGCGCGGTGCAAGCGGACGAGTTCACGGTCGCCTGCGCGCAGGCGTGCCCGTCGCGCGCGATCACGTTCGGCGATGCGGCTGATGACTCGTGGTCGGTCGCCACGCTCGCGAAGGACGCGCGCGCCTATCACGTGTTCGAGGAGCTCAACACCTTCACCGCCGTGGTCTACTTGAAGCGAGTGAATCACACGACGCCGGTGGGAGGCTGACGATGGCCTCCTCCGCTCAGCCGCTCGAGCCGCGCCGCCCCAACATCGCCTCGGCGAACGTCCAGCTTCCCGCGGTCAAGTCGTACACGCAGGTCAACGACGAGATCATCCGCACGCTGCGGCCGACCAAGGCGTGGTTCGGCGCGCTCGCGGTCGCGATTCTATGCCTGCTCGTTGGGATCACGGCGTGGATGTATCAGATCTATACGGGACTCGGCGCCGCCGGCTATTCGCCCCCGGCGATGTGGGGCGTCTACATCATCACGTTCGTCTTCTGGGTCGGCATCGGTCACGCGGGAACGCTGATTTCCGCGATTCTGTTTCTCTTCCGCGCCGGCTTCCGCACGACGATCTATCGCGCGGCCGAGGCGATGACGGTGTTCGCCGTCATGACGGCCGGCCTCTTCCCCATTCTGCACCTCGGGCGGCCGTGGAAGTTCTTCTGGCTGATCCCGTATCCGAACTGGCGGCTGATCTGGCCGCAGTTCAAGAGCCCGCTGGTATGGGATGTCTTCGCGATTCTCACGTACCTCACGGTGTCGACGACGTTCCTCTATATCGGGCTGATCCCCGACATCGCCGCGCTCCGCGACCGCGAGACCCATCCGGTACGCAAGCGGATCTTCGCGTCGCTCGCGCTGGGGTGGCGTAACTCGGATCGCGAATGGCGCCATTTCGCCCGCGCCTACTTGTTCCTCGCCGCCTTCTCGACGCCGCTCGTGCTCTCCGTCCACTCCGTGGTCTCGTTCGACTTCGCGATGGCGCTGACGCCGGGCTGGCACACGACGATCTTCCCGCCGTACTTCGTCGCCGGCGCGATTTTCTCCGGCATCGGGATGGTCTTCACGATCATCATCCCGCTCCGGCGCTGGTTCGGGCTCAAGCACTACGTCACGATCAATCATCTCGACGCGGCCGCCAAGCTCTGCCTCTTCACGTCGATGGTGGTGGGGCTCGCCTACCTCACCGAGTTCTGGGTCGCGTGGTACAGCGGCAGTGAGTTCGAGCAGTCGTTCTTCATGAACCGCGTGTTCGGCCAGTGGTGGTGGGCCGCCTGGATCATGCTCACGTGCAACATGATCCTCCCGCTCTCACTCTTCAAACAGAGCTGGCGGCGCAACACGACGTGGCTCTTCATCCTGTCACTGTTCATCAATCTCGGGATGTGGTTCGAACGCTTCGTGATCATCATTCCATCGTTGACGCACGAGTTCGAGCCGTGGCAGTGGGGTCCCTACGCCCCGACATTGATCGACTGGTCGATTCTCCTCGGCTCGTTCGGCTGGTTCTTCATGTGGTTCCTGTTGTTCGTGAAGCAGCTGCCGATCATCGCGATCGCCGAGGTGAAGGAGATCGTTCCGCCGCGGCTGCGCGCCGCGCACCACGAGCACGACGCCGAGCACGGCATCGACATCTCGGGTCGACACTACGCCTACGAGCCCGAGACGCCGGGGGAGCACGAGTGATGCTTGGCATCGTCGGAGTATTCCGCGAACTCGACGCGACGGTGGACGCGATCGCCGCGCTCAAAGAGCAGAAAGTTGGCGAGATCACCGTCTACTCGCCGACGCCGCGACACGAGATCGAGCACGTGTTGCATCATGGCCCGAGCGTCATTCGGCGCTTTACGCTGATCGGCGGCCTCGTCGGCGCGACGTTCGGCTACTGGATTGCGGTCTGGACGAGCGACTATTGGCCGCTCGTCGTCGGCGGCAAGCCCGTGGCGAGCTGGGTGCCGTACACGATTTTCGGATTCGAGGTGATGGTGCTGATCGGGTCGTTGGCGACAGTCGCCGGCCTGTTCATCAACGCCGGCATCCCGCGCGTGACGATGACCGTCGGCTACGACGCACGCTTTAGCGACGGCAGCTTCGGCGTCTGGGTCGAGTGTCCACCTGAGAAGCAGCGGTCTGTGCAGGAAACGATGAAGCAGTTCGGGGCGGTGGAGGTGCGCGGTGAAGCATAGGCTCCTCGCACTCGTCCCGGTGCTCGCGATCGTGCTCGGCGGCTGCGAATGGTTCAGCGACTTCAAGGACCAGCCGCGCGTCGAGCCGTGGGAGAAAGAGATGACCATGCGCGATTCGGCGGGGCATCACGTCTCCAACGAAACGACGCCGTTCCGCGGCAATCCGCAGATGTCCGTGCCGACGACGGGGATGGCGGTCTCCGGCTTCCAGGTGTCGTACACGGCCGGCATCGGCCAGATCGACTCGATGGCGGCGACGCCGAATCCGGCGCCGGTCAGCGCCGCGTCGCTCGACAATGGGCGGAAGTACTACCAGATCAATTGCGCGGTCTGTCACGGCGCCAACGGCGGCGCGCAGACGATGATCGTGAGCGTCTATCATCTCCCAGCGCCGAGCCTGTTGCTGGCGCCGACGGTCGCCCGTAGCGATGGCTACATCTTCGGCATGATCCGCAACGGCCGCGGCCTCATGCCCACCTACGATCGCATCGAAGAGCGCGACCGCTGGGACGTCGTGAACTACGTGCGCTCGCTGCAGGGGCGTACCGGCGCAGCGGCCGACACGACGCACGCCGGCTATCCGGGCCAGAACGGCGCCACGGTGCCGAGCTACTCGACATCGGCGCCGCAACGGCCGTCGCCGTGGTACGGGCCGCACTCCAACTCGAGGGTGGGCATGCCGGAGGTGCCGGGCCCCTCGATGCAACCGATTCCTGCCGACAGCGTGCGCAGCGGACCGGCTCCCGCTCGTGCCCGCACCGATTCCGCCGCCCGGAGAACGCCGTGAGCGCGCAAGACTCGCATCCGCTGATGTCGCGCGACGAGATCGTCCGCGCGATGGCGCGTCCGCTCCCGCGCTCGCTCTCGGTGTTCTGCGCCGTGCTCGCGGCGATCGGCGCCGTCGTCTTCCTCGTTGGCGCGCTCACGGGCGACAACCGCGCGTGGCAGGCGCTGCACTACAACTGGATGTTCTTCACGACGGTGTCGCAGGCCGCGGTGGTGATCGTTGCCGTGCAGCGCATTACGACGGCCCGCTGGTCGCGTCCGATCGTGCGGCTCCTCGAGGGCTACGTCGCCTTTCTTCCCGTCGCGTTCGTTCTGTTGATCGTGATCGTGCTCGGCAAGTCGCACATCTTTCCGTGGGCGCTCGCCGGCGTGGCGGTGCCGGAGAAGAAGAAGTGGCTCGATGGCACGTTCTTCACGGTGCGCGAGATCGTGCTGTTCGCGATCATCTTGTGGCTCAGCCTCTGGTACATCTACACGAGCGTGCGGCTCGATGTCGGACTCTTGCCGGAGGGCGGCGCCGAGTGGGCGAAGGGGATTCGCGCCCGCATGCGCGCCGGATTCCGCGACGAGCGCCGCGAGATTCACTCGACGCATTCGCTCCAGGGGACGCTCGCCGTCGTGCTCGTGCTCTGCTTCGGCTTTTTTTACACGGTGTTCGCCTGGGACCTGAGCATGAGCGTGGACGTGCATTTCCAGAGCACGCTCTACTCATGGTGGTGGTTCATGGGGGGATGGCTCGGCGCAATGGCGTCGTGGTCACTGCTCACCATCTGGTGGCGCAGATACCTCGGCGCCTACGACCTGATCAACGACAACCACTTCCACGATCTCGGCAAGCTCGTCTTCGCGTTCACGGCGTTCTGGGGTTACCTCACGTTCGGCCAGTACCTCGTGATTTGGTACGGCAACATGGGCGAGGAGACGCATTACATGCATCTGCGTCTCGTCGCGCCATGGATGACGCCGACGCTGATCGTCGTCTTCCTCCTCTGGGTACTCCCGTTCTTCGGACTCATGTCGCGGGCCGCCAAGGTCTATCTGCCGACGTTCATCCTCTTCTCGCTCTGTAGCCTCGTCGGTCTCTGGCTCCTGCGGTATCTCGAGACGTACCCGACGATCTACGCCGGATCGTCGACCGTCCCGTTCGGTATCTGGGAGATCGGCATCACGCTCGGCTTCGTCGGCGCGTGGGGACTCTGCTACGCCGCCTTCATGAACGCCTTCCCGCGCGCGCGCGTGACGCTCATGACCTCGCCGTTCCGCGATGAAGTGCAGGTGCCCGTGAATCCCGAGACGATGGAGCCGTTGCCGGCGCACGAATAGGGCGGGGATCATTTAGAGTTTGCAGTTCACAGTTCACAGCTCACCGTTCGAAAATCTAATGGGCGAGATCGTGTTGGCGATCTCGCCCATTTCCTCTGCTCGAGGTAGCGCTGTGAACCGTACACGCTAGACTGTGCGCTCAGAACGTGAGACCGTGAACCAGTTTTGGACCAGTGGACCAGTGTTACAGGGCAGCAGCCAACAGCGCTTCGAGCGTCGCCAGCGGTACGGCGCCGGATACTCGTCTTACTTCCGCGCCAGCTCGAAAGACGATCGTGGTCGGGATCCCGCGAATGCCAAACTGCATCGAAACGGCCGGCGCCGCGTCCGTGTCCAACTTCGCGACGAGCGCGCGGCCTTGGTGTTTCGCCGCCAGCGCGTCGATCGACGCCGCCATCGCCTTGCACGGCCCGCACCAGTCGGCGTAAAAATCCACTAGCACCGGAATCTCGCTCTCGGCGATCGTGCGCGCGAAGTCGTCGTCGGTCAATTGAATCGGGCGATCGAGGAGGAGCGGCCGCGTGCACTCGCCGCACTTCGGTTTGTTGGCGACGCGCGCCGAGTCGACGCGATTCCACGTCTGGCAGAACGGGCAGCGGATCGTCACGCGCGGCGTGTCTCTCGCTGGTGCGCCTGATGCGGTCATTTCCATCTCCGGTGCCGTGGGTGCGGT
This sequence comes from Gemmatimonadaceae bacterium, assembly GCA_040003335.1. Taxonomy (GTDB): domain Bacteria; phylum Gemmatimonadota; class Gemmatimonadetes; order Gemmatimonadales; family Gemmatimonadaceae; genus JALZAE01. Next base: position 5,226 of record JBDUCS010000141.1, read on the forward strand.
CGTGCGCGCGATCGGACGTCGCAACGTACGTCCTACTCGGTCCACGCGTCACGATTCGCTGGACGCCCGTGCGACGTTCATGCTATTTTGTTCGCTGCGGGGGCGTTAGCTCAGATGGGAGAGCATTCGGTTTGCAACCGAAAGGTCGCGAGTTCGATCCTCGCACGCTCCACTAGGTCGCGGCGCCGGCCTGAGAGGGAATCCTTTCAGGCCGCTCTCGTCTTCAGGATGCCGGTATGACGCACCGTTCCACGCACCATTATCGCGCGCGCCACGCGTGGCTCGTGGCCGCCGTCGCCATGGCGATCGGCGCGTTCCCCGGCGTCGCCGACGCGCACGCGAAGCTCCTCAAGAGCGATCCCGCTAGCGGCGCCCACCTCGATTCGCTGCCACGCACCGTGCGATTGTGGTTCAGCGAGCCGATGCAGCTCGCCGTCAGCAGCATCGCCGTCGCCGCTCCCGGCGGCGCCATGCTCGCGCTCGGCGCGCCGCGTGCCGGCGTATCGGGCGTGGCCGAGATCGACGTCGATCTTCCGCCCGCGCTGGCCGCTGGCGCGTATGCGGTGCGCTGGCGCAGTGCCTCGCGCGACGGACATCCGATCAGCGGTTCGTTCTCGTTCACCATCACCGCGGCGCCCGACGCGATCGCGGCGCCGTCCGCGGCCGACAGCATCGCACGCGCGGCCGCGGCCGTGACGACGGCGGCGCGCGCGGCGGCCGACAGCGCCGTGCGCGCGCAGAGCGATGGGAACGACGAATTCGGCATCTCGTCGCCGGCCTACGTCGTGATTCGGTGGCTCACGTACGCCGCGCTCTTGATCGCCATTGGGAGCGCGATCTTTCTCGTGGCCGTCGTCGGCGGGGCGCGCGGCTCTGGCATCCTCGACGCCGGGGCCGCCGAAGCGGTTGCGCGGGATGCGCGGCGCGTCGGCCGTATTGCGGCGTGGGCGCTCGTCCCCATCGCGCTCGCGCGACTCGTCGCCCAGTCGCTGGCGATGGAAGGGAGCATGTCGCTCGGCTCGGCGCCGCTCAGTCGCATGCTCCTCAACACCGTCTGGGGCGTTGGCTGGCTGGCGCAGGTGACGATGGCGATCCTGCTCGCGCTCGTGTTGCGGCGCACGCGCGTCGGCGCCGCCGGTATTGTGATCGCCGCGCTGCTCGCGTTCACCCAATCGTTCAGCGGACACGCGGTGGCAATGGGCGTGCTCACGCCCCTCACGTTTGTGGCCATCGGCGTGCACGTACTCGCCGCGGCCGGCTGGCTCGGCGCGCTGTTCGTCATGATGGTTGCCGGCGTGCCGGTCGCGATGCGGATGCGCGGCGGCGACGGCGCACGCACGGCGTCGGCGCTCGTCAACCGCTTTTCACCGTGGGCAATCGCCTTCGCCGCCGCGCTCATCGTCACCGGCGCCATCTCCGCGTGGGTGCACCTCGGATCGATCGCGGCGCTCACGTCCAGCAGGTATGGGATCGTGTTGTTAATCAAGCTCGCGGTGCTCGCCGTCGTGCTGCTGCTCGGTATGTACCACGAGCGCATCGGCCGGCGCCTCATCGTCGAGCGCGGCGCGGTGACGCTGCGCCGCACCGCGGCCATCGAGCTGTCGTTCGCCGCTCTGATTCTCGCCATCACGGCGGTGCTGGCCGTCACGCCGCCGCCCGCTGAAATGATGCGCGGGTCGCGCCTCGAGGATCGAGGAGCGGTTCCCGGAGCGCGCGTCGCAGAACGCGGGATGCCGCGGTAGCCGACACACGTCGCGTGTTCGCGTCGCGCGCGTCACGACGCCCTTCGATCGCGATCGGCGATCTGCGACCCGAGTTCCACCTTCCACCATCGCAACGAGTCAGTCCCTCACTCCAAGCTCGTCGCTTCGTCAGGCACCGTCAGCCGAAAACGGCTCCCGCGGGCCGTCTGCTGCCGCCGCAGCGCGCCGTGGAGCTCGTTGCGGGCGACCGCGTGCGCGATCGCCAGTCCACTGCCGGCCCGGGTGTCGCCGCCGAAGCCCCGTCCGTCGTCCTCGATCGTCAGCGTGAGCTCGCCGGCGGACGTGCCAATGGCGATCGCGATGCGTCCCGCGCCCGCGTGCAGGATCGCGTTGGTCACCAGCTCGGTGAGCACGATCGCGATCCCGCTTGCCCGTGCCGTCGGGGTCGTTGCGTCGCCAACGACCTCGATGCGCGTCGCGGCAGCGGCTCCAAACACTTCGACCACGCTGCGGCAGATGGCGACGCAGAGCGGGCCGAGGCGCACGTTGCCGGTGTCGACGTGGAGCGCATCCTGCAGCGCGGCCATACTCCGCAAGCGCGCGATCGCGACGTCGATGGCTTCCGACAGCGCTCGCGCTGGCCGGCGGTGTCGCTCGAGAATCAGTAGCGCCTGGATCGACGCGAGGTTATTGCGAACGCGGTGCTGGAGCTCGCGCAGCAGGAGCGTCGTCGCCTCCGCGTCCCGGCGCGCACGGTCGTAGAGCCGTCCGTTTTCCGCTGCGAGGCCGACGAGCGACGCGTTGAGGCGCACCAGCTCGCGTTCAGCGCGCCGAATGCGCACGAGCTCTTCCACGCGATCCGCCACGAGCGACGGCGGCGACGCCGCCGCGAGCCACGCATCGGGTGCCGTGGCGTCCGGCGGGCGGCGACCCGGTCGCGGCACCAGCGCCAGCACGGGCAGGAGCGGCACCTGAAAGCGAGTCTTCATGTGTGCGCACAGCGCGAGCGCGCCGGCGCGCGACGCCAGAATCAGCACCGCGTCCACCGCGTCATCCATTGCGTCAAGCGCGTCATCGAGCGAGGCGACGACTATCGCGTGGCCGCGTCGCGCGAGCGCACGCTCTAACGGCGCTGCACGTATGTCGCCCGCGAGCAGAACGCGCGCGCTCTCTGGACCAGCTATGGAGGAGGACATGAGCCTAACGGCGAGCAGAAACTATTCCGTTTGCCGCCCTCGCCGCGCGAGGGTCCATGTTTTGCAAGCCGCATCGCGCCTGCTTTTCCCGGCTGGAGACTCCGTGACCCAACGCGCACTGCGAATTCTGATTGCCGAGGACGAGAGCGTCACGGCGCTCGCGATGGAGCAGGATCTTCGCGCGATCGGCCACACGGTACTCGGTATCGCTTCCGATGGCGCGACCGCCGTCGCGATGGCGCGCACGCTCGCGCCCGACGTGGCGATCCTCGACGTGAAGATGCCGCATCTGAACGGCCTCGATGCCGCCAAGGAGATTCATGCTGAGCGTCCCATCCCGATCATTCTTGTCACGGCGTTCAGTGATGCCGAAACGATCGCGCGTGCGACAGACGTGCCCGTCTTCAGCTACCTGGTGAAGCCGGTCGTCGCCGCACAGCTGAGCGCCGCGATCGCGGTCGCGCAGGCGCGCCATGCAGAATGGGCGACCGGTCGGCGGGAGACGGAGGATCTGCGCAAGAAGCTCGAGGATCGGAAGGTGATCGAGCGCGCCAAGGGCATCCTCATGGAGCGCGAGGGCATCACGGAGAGTGCGGCGTACAAGACGCTCCAGCGCACGAGCCAGAGCCGCAACATGTCGATGGCCGACCTGTCGCGCAGCCTCCTCGCCGCCGAGGAGCTCATCCGTCCGCCGCAGCGTGCGCGTGACGACCACGCGCGGCCCTGAGTTAGCAATCGTCACGCCCGAAGACGTACGCTCCCCACCGCCATCTATCAGAGTCCCGCCCGTGTCCTCCATGTCCGCCGCTCCACCATCCGTCGGCTCGCCAGCCCCCGAGTTCACGCTCGACTCCACGGCGGGCTCGCCCGTCACGCTGTCGCACCTGCGCGGCACAAAGCACGCGCTGCTCTGCTTTTTCCCGCTCGCGTTCACCGGCGTCTGCACCGCCGAGATGTGCGAGCTGAGCGACGACTTCGACCGCTTCACGGCGCGCGACGTGGACGTGCTCCCGATCAGCGTCGACTCCGTCGCCTCACTGCGCGAGTTCAAAGCGAAACACGCGATGAAAGTGGACCTCCTGAGCGACTTCAAGCGCGACGCGTCGCGCGCTTACGGCGTGCTGATGGAAGACAAGTTCTTCTCCCGGCGTGCGTACTTTCTCGTCGGCCGGGACGGCCTCCTGCGATGGTCGCACGTCGAAGAGCACAACGGCCTCCGCCGACCGACCGCCGAGCTCATGGAGCAGATCGCGGCGTTG
>JBDUCS010000142.1:0-9371 GCA_040003335.1 Gemmatimonadaceae bacterium
CATCGGGTTCGCCCCCGGGCACGTCACCGACGCCCCCGAGCGGCGCTACCCCGCCGGCGGTTCCCGCCACGGCGAGATATCGCGTCACGATCAACGGATTCGAAGTGAATGGCGGGACAACGGAAGATCTCCTTCGCCGCGATGGGGCCGGAGATGAGATCTACGCCGCGGCGAACATCGCGGTGCTCGATCGGGTGACGCCGAGGTTTCTCGCCAATCCGACGACGGTGAAATCGCTGGTACATGGCGACGCCGGTAACTACGGCGGGCGCGTGCAGGCGGGTTCCGCGTCGCCGATGGGCGGAATGCAGCGTGGCGATCACTTTCCCGCGAACGTCGATCCATCGTCGGGCAGCGCTGGCGCTCCGTCGACGTCGACCTTTCCGCTGCTCCTGTTCGAAGGTCCGCTGACCAACGGTCAGGAGGTCATCGTCATTCACCCGACACTGTGGGAGTGGGACGGCGATCAAACGGCATTCGGGATCTGGACCACGCAGGCGACCATCAACACTGCCGTGCCGATCACCGTGTTGAGCACGCTCGCACAAGAAATTGCGAGCGCGTCGATCAGCGTGACCGACTTGCAGGGACCCGGTGACAACGTCCTCACCGCGCCGGGCCTCAAGCTTCAGGAACTGATGGCGATGCTTCCGAACGGGCAGCCGATCAGCATTCGGTCGGGCATGGACCGCCCGATCGGGCTTGCGCCGCTGTCGTCGCCGCCGGGCAAGCCCGCGTCGATGCTCCTCAAGTGGCAGGATCGCGTGGTCGTGCTGACGAAGGAGAAGATTGACGCCGCGCTCGGCGGCACCTACACGATCGGGGCGACGGGAATCATCCCGGTGCGGCTCGTCGATTCCAACCCGATGGGAGACCTCGGCTACAACGGCAACTACGTGCTGTACCTGCGCGTGGAGCGCGTGCCTTGAAGAGCGTCGCACAACGCACACTCGCGAGCGTCGTCGCGATGCTCGCCGTCTCCATCGTCACTCGCGCCGCGGCGCAGACGCCGGCGCCGGGATGGAAGGTCATCGTGCGCATCGTGCCGAATCCGCTACCGCTCGGCCGGTGCGCCGCGATCAGAGTCGAGGTGCAGGACGACGAAGGCTTCCAGACCGTGCGGCTCGCCAACGGCAGTGCGGTCGACAGCCGGACGTTCAAGCTCGAGAGCAGCAATGCGTCGAGCTTTCGCTGGCAGAACGGCAATCCGACCGAAGGCTATTTGTGCACCAACGCCAACGCGGCGCCGGGCCGCACGATGGTGACGGTCACCATGCCGAACGGATTGGTGGGAAACGTTGAGCTGACGAGCATCGCGGCCGGCCAGCGAGCGGCGCCGGTCACCTATCCACCGCAGGGACCGCTGCGCATCGCGGGCCGGGAACGTACGACGGTGGCAGTGACCCCGCCCGTGGTGACGACGCCCGCTGTCGTGACGACGCCGAGCACCGATGCGCCGTCGTCGTTCAGGCCGTCGTCCGTCCGCGTGACGACGGTTCCGCTCGCATTCAGCGGAACGAATTTCGTGGCAGGCACAGTCCGTATCATCGCGCCGACGCTCGCGTTCGGGGGCTCTTGGTTCGTGCTGTCAACGGTGCGCATCACGACGGAGCCGCTTGTGCTCACCTTCAAGTACAACACGCCGCCGCAGTCGACGACGAAACCGTAGCCCAGCTTCGGGAGAATGAGATGACGTGTCGCGGAAGTATTTCGGTCTGCGCGGTGATGGTGGCCGCGTCGTGTGTTGCCGCATCCGCAGCGCACGCTCAGAAAGAGAGCTTGAAGACGGAGGTCAACAGCTTCACCGGATCAATCTGGGTTCCCTTCGACCTCAAGAGTCTGAGTCCCGAGGTGAAGGAGGTGGAACTCGTGTGTCGCATCATGCAGCCAAAGAGCGACTGGGACGAGGGCATCGTGTGGAATGGCGTATTGCTGGAACCCCTGGGCCCGAGCGGCGTACCGGTCAGCCCGAAATCCCCGAGCGTCGACAAAACGTTAGTCCGCAGTTTCAGGGCCACGCGTGCCACACCCTTCAAGCAGGGTGAGGTATGGAACTACTCGTGCGGCGCCAAGTTGGCGAGAGGCGTGCCGGGTACAACGCCGATCGAGTGGGCCATGGCCGGAACGGGCCCCGCGTTCAAGGATTGGGCACAGGTCGCGATCGGCACGGCGACGGTGGAAGGCATTTTCACGCTGCGATGATGGTGTCGCGCGTACACGGTGCAGCGCGCATGATCCCGTCGCTCGTCGCGACCGCGATAGGCGCTGTGATTTTCGCCGGCCCGATCGGCGCTCAGTCGACGAAGGGCGAGTGGAAGGCGATCGTCCGCATCGTGCCGAACCCGTTGCCGGCCGGGCGATGCGCCGCCGTCCGCGTCGAAGTGCAAGACGACGAACGCTATCAGAGCACCCAACTCGCCGATGGCCGCGCGGTCGACAGCCGCACCTTCAAGTACGAGAACAGCATGGCTAGCGCCTTTCGTTGGCAGAACGACAATCCCGCCGGAGGAGTTCTCTGCGCACCGGACGGTGCCGCGGCCCGCTGGGTGCTGCCGACGCGGCGGCCGCGGCACCAACACGGTGGTCACCGGACATCGCTCAATGAGCGTTGTGCGGAGGCGCCATGACAATACCGGCACGCGACTCAGAAAAAACGCTCCCGCCGAAAGATTTTTTGGTCAAAGACTACGACATGAAGGTTGGATACCTGACGCAACACTTCGGCCGCATGTGGACCCGCTTCAACTATTTCGTCGGCATCGAATCCGCGCTCATCGGCGGGAAGCTCATCTTTGGCGACGGGAAGCTGTCGCGTGCAGTCGCGATTGTCGGCGTGGTCGTGTCGTTGATCTGGTACGTCATGGGCGCCGAGGACCGCTTCTTGGTTCGCGTCTATCGCGAGCACGTTAAAGACGCCGGCGATCTGCTCGCCAAATCGCTATGGGGTCCTACTGAGACTCCCTATCGACACGTAGGCGAAGTGACGGAATCGGGGAAAGCGCTCCGCGGAGAACTCAGCGGATGGCGGTGGGAGCCCATCAGCACGACGCGCCTTGCAGCGCTGATCCCCCTGCTACTGCTGTTGGCCTGGTTGGTTCTCTTCCTGATGCTCGCAAGAGGCTAGCAGTTGATGGCGTGGTCTGCACGCCGCGGCGCGTGCGCAGCGTGCTCTAGATCACCGCCGTCGCCTCGATCTCCACCTTCGCATCGAACTCCAACAACTGCTTCACGACGACCACCGACATCGCCGGATAGTGCCGGCCGAACAGCTCGCGATAGGCGACGCCGATGGCGCGGCGCGATGAGAGGTACATCGCGCGGTCGGTGACGAACCACGTCAGACGCGTCACGTGCTCGGGTTGCGCGCCGGCGGCGTGGAGCACGGCGACGATGTTGGCCAGCGCCTGCCGTACCTGCGTCGCGAAATCGTCGCTGGCGAACCGTTGGGTGAGCGGATCCCAGCCGATCTGTCCGGAGATGAAGATCGTGTTGCCGGATGCCGACACCGCGCTGGCGTAGCCCTTCGGCCGTGGCCACCCTTCGGGCTCGATCGGAACGACCGTCACGTGGACTCCGCGGTGCGAAGACGAAAACGCTGCAGCTTGCCCGTCTCCGTGCGCGGCAGGCGGTCGACGAACTCGATCTGGCGCGGATACTTGTACGGCGCAAGGACGGACTTCACGAAATCCTGCAGCTCTTTCGCGAGCGCGTCGCTCGGCGGCGCGGTGCCTTCGCGCAAAACGACGAACGCCTTCACCACCTGCCCGCGCTCCTCGTCGGCGACGCCGACCACGCCGCACTCGGACACGCACGCGTGCTCGAGGAGCGCGTTCTCGACTTCGGGACCGGAGATCTTGTAGCCCGACGAAACGATCATGTCGTCGGTGCGCGCCTGGTACCAGAAGTAGCCGTCGACGTCCATGCGATACGAATCGCCCGGAAGATTCCATCCGTTCTTTACGTACATCCGCTGACGGTCGACGTCATCGAGGTAGCGGCATCCGGTCGGCCCCTGCACGGCGAGATTGCCGACCTGGCCCACCGGAACCTCGTTCCCCTCGTCGTCGACGATTTTTGCGCGATAGCCGGGCACCGGCTTCCCCGTCGCACCCGGGCGGATCTCCGTGCCCGAAGAGCTGATGAACATGTGCAGCATCTCGGTCGATCCGATGCCATCGATGATCTCGATGCCCGTCTTCGCGCGCCACTGCTGAAACGTCGCCAGCGGAAGATGCTCGCCGGCCGACACGCACTTCTTGAGCGACGACAGATCGAAGTCTTCCACCAACGCCGTCATCGCACGATACGCCGTCGGCGCCGTGAAGACGATGCTGACGCGATAGTCTTGAATGCCCTGCAGGAGAAACGGCGGCGTCGCCTGCTCGAGCAATACCGTCGACGCGCCGACCCGCAACGGAAAGAGGAGGATGCCGCCGAGCCCGAAGGTGAAGGCGAGCGGGGGCGAGCCGATAAAGATGTCGTCGGCGGTCGGCTCGAGCACGTACTTCGGAAAGCAGTCGCACGCGGCGAGGATGTCGCGGTGAAAGTGCATTGTTCCCTTCGCGCGCCCCGTCGTGCCGGAGGTGAAGCCGATGATCGCGAGGTCGTCGGCCGCCGTATCGACGTTGTCGAAGTGGGCCGGCTTGTCGCGCATCATCGCGTCGAGGGTGTCGTCGCCGTCGCCGCCGAAGGTCACGCGCGTCGTCAGGCACGTCACCTCGAGCGACGCCGCCTCGAGCTCGGCGCCGAGCCGGTGGTCGCAGAGGGCGAGGGCGATTTGCGCCTTGTCGATGACGTACGCGAGCTCGCGCGCGCGCAGGAGCGGCATGGTGGCGACGACGATGCCGCCGGCCTTGAGCACCGCGAGCCACGCCGCGGCCATCATCGGGCCGTTGTAGCCGCGCAACAGCACGCGATTGCCGGGCACCAGGCCGAGATCGCTCACGAGCACGTGCGCGATCCGGTTCGCGCGCTCCATCAGCTCGCGGTACGTCCACGTGCCGCCGGGAAAGCGGATCGCCGGCCGGTCGCCACGATCGCGCTCGACCCAACGGTCTACGAGCTCCGCGGCGCAATTGAAGCGCGGCGGATAGGCGAGCTCCGGGAGGGCCGCCACGTCGAGTACGGGCCACACCTCGCGCGGCGGCAGGAGATCGCGAGCGAACGTGTCGACGTGCGCGCTGCGTTCAGCCATCCGTCCTCCCCTCACCGAGCAGCTGCGCGGCGAGCACGAGTTTCTGGACTTCGGTGGTTCCCTCGTAGATGCGCAGCGCGCGGATCTCGCGGTAGAGGCGCTCGACCGGCTCGCCGCTCACGACGCCGCGTCCGCCGTGGATCTGCAGGGCGTCGTCTATCACGCGCTGCGCGGCCTCCGTCGCGTACATCTTCGCCATTGCCGCCTCGCGCGTGATGCGCGCGCCGGGATGCGCGTCGCGCGCCCACGCGGCGCGGTAGACGAGCAGCGCGCTCGCATCGACGGCGGTCATCATGTCGGCGAGCTTGGCCTGCGTCAGCTGATAGTCGGCGAGCGGCCGGCCGCGAATCTCGCGCGCGCGCGCGAACGCGACGGCCTCGTCGAGAGCGCGCCGGGCGAAGCCGAGCGCCGCCGCGCCGACCGTCGACCGAAAGACGTCGAGCGTGCCGAGGGCGACGCCGAGCCCTTTGCCGGCCGCGCCGATCATCGACTCGTTCGGCACCCGACAGCCCTCGAACACGACGGTGCCGAGTGGATGGGGCGCGACGACGCTGATCCGCTCGCGGACGCGAACGCCAGGGTTGGACGCGTCGACGACGAAAGCGCCGAAGGCGCGCTCGCCGAGATCTGGCACGCGCGTGAAGACGACGTAGTGGTCGGCGATCCCGGCGTTGGAGATCCACGTCTTCTCGCCGTCGATCACCCACGAGGCGCCGTCACGCCGCGCGACCGTTCGCATGGCGGCGATGTCGGAGCCGGCATCGGCCTCGGACAGCGCGAAGGCCGCGATGGCCTTACCGGCGCAGATGGCCGGGAGGTAGCGGCGCTTGAGCGCGTCGGATCCGAAAAGGGCGATCGGGCCGCCGCCAAGCCCCTGCATGGCGAACGAGAAATCGGCGAGCGCATCGACGCGCGCGAGGCTCTCGCGCACGAGGCAGAGCGCGCGCACGTCGAGCGTGTCGGCACTACCGCCGAACGCGGCCGGCACGACGTGACGGAGCCAGCCGCCATCGCCGAGCAACCTGACCCGCTCGCGGCAGGCGGCATCGACATCAGCTCCGTCATGGGCCGATAGGGTGGCGGCCGACCATCGATCCAACTCCGTCGCGAGCGCGCGATGGCTCGCATCGAAGAAAGGCCACGTCAAGAACGAACGGTCCATAGTCAAAGGCGTTCGTTGATGGGCGAACGACTCACGACTAACGACTCCATTTCAATTCCCTTCGAAGACCGGTTGTCTTTTCTCGACAAATGCATGATAGGCGCGGGCAAAGTCGTCGGTCTGCATGCAGATCGCCTGCGACTGCGCCTCCGTCTCGATCGCGTCGTCGATCGACATCGACCATTCCTGGTGCAGGCAGCGCTTCGTCATCGCGTGCGCGAAGGTGGGGCCATCAGCGATGGCGTGCGCGAGCGTGTTGGCGTCGGCCGCGAGCGCCGCCGGCTCGACCAACCGGTTGTAGAATCCCCACCGCTCCGCTTCGACGCCGTCCATGACACGGCCGGTGTACAGCAGCTCGCTGGCGCGTCCCTGGCCGATGATGCGAGGGAGAATCGCGCAGGCGCCCATGTCGGCGCCCGAGAGGCCGACGCGCGTAAAGAGAAAGCCGACCTTGCTGCGCGCGGTGCCAAGGCGGAGATCGCTGGCCATGGCGAGGATAGCGCCGGCGCCCGCGCAGATGCCGTCGATGGCGGCGACGATCGGCTGCGGGCAGTGGCGCATCGCGCGCACGAGATCGCCCGTCATACGCGTGAAGCGGAGGAGGTCGCCCGTGCGCCGCTCGTCCTTCATATGCACGAGCGGCCCAATGATATCGTGGACGTCGCCGCCCGAGCTGAAGTTCTCGCCCGCGCCGGTGAGCACGACCACCTTGGCATCGTTGGCGAACGACAGCGCGCGAAAGGTGTCGCGCAGCTCGGCGTAGGACTCGAAGGTGAGCGGGTTCTTTCGCTCGGGGCGGTCGAGCGTGATCGTGACGACCTTGCCATCGACTCGCCAGCCGAAGGTCTGCGGCTTCATGTCCGCGGCGTTGGTGTACGTGGTCACGCGAGCTCCGCGCCGTCGACGGCGATCGCCTGTCCCGTCACGGCCCGCGCGTCGGGCGCGCAGAGCCAGCCGACGAGGCTCGCCACCTCCGACGGCTGCGTGATCACCCCACGCGGAATCTGCGACACGATGATCTCCCTCGCCTCACTCGGCGTCTTCTTGAGCGCCGTCACCATGTTGTCCACCGCCGACTGCGCCATGTCCGTCTCCGTATAGCCGGGGCACACCGCGTTCACGGTGATGCCGAGCTTCGCCACCTCGAGAGCCAGCGCGCGCGTGAGGCCGACGAGCCCGTGCTTCGACGCGGTGTAGGCCGCCAGCTTCGAGTAGCCGGCGAGCCCCGCGGTCGACGCGATGTTGATGATGCGGCCACCGCGCAGCTCGATCATCGCCGGGAGCACGTGCTGGATACAAAGGAACGGACCCGTGAGGTTCACCGCCAGCGTCCGCTGCCACATCTCGAGCGACGTCTTCCCCACGCGCGCCGCCATGCCGAGTCCCGCGTTGTTCACCAGCACGTAGGGATCGCCGAACTTCGCGCGCGCCTCGGCGAACGCCAGCTCGATGGAGATCGCCTCGCTCACATCGCAGCGCACCGCGGCCACCGGCGTCTCGTGCGTGCGCGCGATGTACGCGGCGTGCGTCTCCAGCGCCTCCATGTTTCGTCCCATCAGCGTCACCGACGCGCCGAGACGCGCCAGCTCGTCGGCAATGGCGGCGCCGATGCCGCGGCCACCACCGGTCACCACCGCATGCTCCTCCGACAGATACGGCTTTTCGTTCCTCATTCGTCCTCGCTCGATCGTCCGCGCGTCACACGGGGCCCGGTGCGTCGCGCTGCTCGCGCTCCTTCTCCAGCGCGCGCTCCAATTGCTGCTGGCCCGTGAGATACTGCACCGGCCACCACTGCGCGCGATAGCCGAGCTGCGCCGCGGCGTGGAGCGTCCAGTTTGGATTACTCAGGTGTGGTCGCGCCAGCGCGCACAGATCGGCGCGCCCGGCGGCGATGATCCCGTTCACCTGATCGGGCTCCGTGATGTTGCCGACGGCGATGGTCGGAATGCCGGCCTCGTTCCGGATGCGATCGCTGAACGGCGTCTGGAACATGCGCCCGAACACCGGCTTGGCATCGGCAACGGTCTGGCCCGTCGACACGTGGATGATGTCGGCGCCGGCGCCGGCGAAGGCGCGCGCGACGTCCACGGCGTCCTCACCCTCTACGCCGCCCGGTGCCCAGTCCGTCGCCGAGATGCGCACGGAGATCGGCCGCTCGGCGGGCCACGCGGCGCGCATCGCGGCGAACACCTCGAGCGGAAAGCGCAGGCGGTTCTCGAGGCTCCCTCCGTACGCGTCGCGCCGCTGGTTCGAGAGCGGGGTGATGAAGCTCGACAGCAGGTATCCGTGCGCGCAGTGGAGCTCGAGCATGTCGAAGCCGCACGATACCGCCAGCCGCGTCGCGCGAACGAACTGATCGCGCACCGAATCCATATCGGCGCGCGTCATTGCGCGCGGCACTCGGCTCGCCGGCCCGTACGCGACTGGCGAGGGCGCCATCACGTCCCAGTTGCCGTCGACCAGCGGCTCGTCCATCCCTTCCCACATCAGCTTGGTCGATCCCTTCCGTCCCGAATGGCCGAGCTGGAGACAGATCTTGGCGGGCGACCAGTCGTGGACGAATCGGACGATGCGGCTCCACGCGCCCGCCTGCGCCTCGTCGTACAGACCGGTGCAGCCGAGTGTGATCCGCGCTTCCGGCGAGACGCACGTCATCTCCGTCATGACGAGCCCGGCACCCCCCAACGCGCGCGCGCCCAAGTGCACGAGATGAAAATCGTTCGCCACACCGTCGGTGGCGCAGTACATGTCCATCGGCGAGACGACGACGCGATTCTCCAGCGTCATGCGGCGGAGCGCGAACGGCGTAAACATCGGCGGCGGCGCCGCGTTCCCCGGCGCGAGCGCCGAGCCCGCGCGTCCGGCGAACCACCGCTCGACACCGGACAGGTACGCGTCGTCGCGCACGCGCAGGTTCTCGTGGCTGACGCGCTGGCTCCGAGTGAGCAGCGAGTACGCGAACTGCTCGGCCTCGAGATGGATGTAACGCTTCACGTTCTCGAACCACTCCATCGA
>JBDUCS010000143.1:0-9356 GCA_040003335.1 Gemmatimonadaceae bacterium
GCTCGACGTCTTCGGCGGAAGCGGCACATAGATGTGCATGCCCCGCGACCCCGACGTTTTGGGCACGCCATGCAGGTCGAGATCGTCGAGCACGTCACGGACGATCAGCGCGACCTCCACCACCCGCGTGAAGGGCGCCCGCGGCCCCGGGTCGAGATCGAGAACGGTGTAATCCGGCGTGTCGCAGCTCTGCACGCGCGCGTGCCACGGATCGATCGACACGGCGCCGAGCTGGATCGTCCAGAGCATCGTCAACAAGTCGCCGCCTACCACGCGCCGCTGCTGTTCGCCCGCATCGTTCTTGATCCGCTCCACGCGTACGCCATCGGGCACGTCGTCTGGCGCGTTCTGTTGGTAGAACGACTGCCCGTTGATGCCGTTCGGGTATCGCTTCAGGACGAGCGGCCGATCGGCGACGACGGGAAGCATGTAGGGCGCGAGCCGGGCGTAGTGGCGCATCAGATCGCCCTTCGTATGGCCCTCGGGGAAGAACGTCTTGCCGAGGCTGGACACCGCGAGCGTGCCGCCGTCGACGAAGGTGATCGTCCCGGAGCCTTTCGGCCCGCGCTCGATGACGTCGAGTTGCGCAACGATGTCGATCGTCGCCCCGCTCTCCTTCTTTCTCGACGTCGTCTTCGTCGCGCCACCCTTCTTGACCGCCGCCGCTGCACCCGCCTTTCTCCGGCGCGCGGCGCGCTTCGGCTGCACGCTCTCGCCCTCGCGTCCCACATCGCGCGCGCTCTTGTCGTCGCGAACCCCGCGGAAGATCGGCTGGCGCAGCTTTCCGTCGGCCGTCCACTCGTTGAACTTCACCTCGACGACCACCTCCGGCTTCACGAAGTGCGCTCGCTCATTCGTTTTCGGTCTTTCGGTGAACGGCGATGTCTTGCGCTCCAACTTCGTCAGGCGTTTCCCCATCTCGGCGAGCCCAACGCGCGTGAAGCCGCCGCCCGTATGTCCGACGTAGATCAAGCGGTCGCCGTCGAAGTAGCCGAGGAGAAGCGCGCCGATGTGTTCGCGCGTGTTGCGGGGCTCGGTGTAGCCGCCGATCACGAACTCCTGCCGGTGCTCGATCTTGAGCTTGAGCCAGCGCTTGCTCCGCACGCCCGGCTCGTACGGCGCGTCGATACGCTTCGCGATCACCCCCTCCCAGCCGTCGGCCCGAGCCTTGTCGAGCATCTCGCGTCCGTCGTTCGGCACGGACTCCGTGAGGTGCAACTGCGCCGTGGTGCGGTTGCGCAGAAGCTTCTCGAGCCGCGCGCGCCGCTCGCTCCACGGCTGGTGCAGCAGCACGTCGTCGCCGTCGAGCACCAGATCGAACGCGAACAGCGCCGCGGGCGTTGACGCGGTATGGCCGGCTATCTCGTCCGCGTCTTTGACGTGCATCCGCGACTGCAGCTCCTGAAACCGCAGCGGACCGCCGTCGGCCATCGCGACGATCTCGCCGTCCACTACCAGCGAGCGTCTCGACTGTTTGGCGAGCTTCTGGAGCGCCTGTACGACCTCGGGAAACTGCGCGCTCTTGTCCTTCCCGTTTCTCGTCACGAGCGTCGCCGCCGTCGGCGTCGCGAACGCGAGCACGCGAATGCCGTCGTACTTGGGTTCGAACGTCCACCCGTCATCGCTCGGAATTTCCGTTCCGACGCTCGCGTACATCGGCTCCAGCGCGCTGGCGGAGACGGCGCGCTTCGAGGGAGCGGGTGACGACGGCTTGACGGTCTCCACCGAGTTACGATCCGCGATCCGCGATCCGCCCCTATTGCTCTGCCACACCCGCTTCTTCCCCATTCCGGTCGCGATTTGGTCCATCGTCCGCGCCGAGTCCACCGACGTCACTTCCTCGACGACGATGTCGTAGCCCGGCCGCGCGCTTTTATCCTTGTGCTTGATGAGGAGCCACTGGGGCTTGGCGTCGCCGCGCTTCGTGCGCACGAGCACCCACGACCCGCGCAGTCGCTCGCCGTCGAGCACGAGCTTCATCTCCCCGCGTGCGTAGCCTTTGCGGAGCGACGCTGCGGGATCCGATGAAGACGGGTCGTCCGCCGTGTACGTGCCACGGTCCCAGAGCATCACCGTGCCGCCGCCGTACTGACCTTTCGGAATCGTCCCCTCGAACGAGTTGTACTCGATCGGGTGGTCTTCCACCTCCATCGCGAGCCGCTTTACCGACGGATCGAGGCTCGGCCCCTTCGGCACGGCCCAGCTCTTCATCACGCCATCGAGCTCGAGGCGGAAATCGAAGTGCAGGTGACTCGCCGCATGCTTCTGGATCACGAAGCGCAGCCCCCGCGCCGCCGCGGCCGCGCCGCCGCTCGGCTCGGCGGTCTTCTCGAAGTCGCGCTTCCGCCGGTACTCGGCGAGCTTCGCGCGCGATGTTGATGCGGTCGTCATGCGTGGCAGTCCGGCTTACGCGGAGCGCTTCGCGCGCTTTTTCTTGGCCGCGCCCTTGTCGGTTGCCGCCGTTTTACCGGCGCCGCGCGCGCTGCCGGTCTTTTTCCCTTGATCGAGGCTCTGTCGCAGGCGCTCCATCAGGTCGAGCACCTTGGCGTCGGCGGGCTCCTGGTCCGGCTCCTCGAGCTTCGGTTTTTTTCCCTTCATGCGCGCACGGATGATCTTCATCAAGTTCGCGCGGTACTCGTCCGTGTACTTCGAAGGATCGAACGGCTCGGCGAGGTTGCCAATGAGCTGCTGGGCCATCTGCAGCTCTTGAGGCCGCACACCGGCGGCGCTTGGAAAGTTGAACTCCGACGCGTCAACTAGCTCGTTTTGGAAACGCATGATCTCCAGTACCATCGCTTCGCCGATCACCTTCACGCCGGCGATGTGCTGCTTCTGGCGGATGATGATCTTGCCGATGCCGACCGAGCCGGTGGAGCGGATAGCTTCGCGGAGCAAGGCATAGGCTTTCTCGCCGCCCTTGCCGGGCACGAGATAGTACGGCGTATCGAAGTAGCGCGGATCGATCTCGTCTTCCTTCACGAAGTCGAGCACATCGATCGTCTTCGACGACTCGAGCGCCGCGGCCTTGAAGTCGTCGTCACTCAGCACGACGAATTTTCCCTTCTCGTACTCGTATCCTTTCACGATCTCGTTCCACGGCACCGGCTCCCCTTCCACGGCGCAGACGCGCTCGTATTTCACGGGCGAGAGATCCTCCTCGTGCAGGAGCCGAAAGCTGATGTGGTCGTCGCGAACGGCCGTCTTGAGCTCGACGGGAACCGAGACCAGGCCGAAGGTGAGCGAACCTTTCCAGATCGACGCCATCGCCGTGCTCCCGTGCAGTGAGGAATCGCGACTCAAAGCAAATTCGGTGCTCGGTTGGGCTGGGGTCGCTTGGCGGTTTTTGGCGCGCCACGCGACTCACGCACGAAAAAAATGCCCCGCAGTTGGCGGGGCCTTTCTTCCAGTCACTCGCGGCGAAACTACGCCTTCTCGACGTCCGCGGCCTGCGGACCCTTCTGACCCTGAACGATCTCGAAGGTGACTTGATCGCCCTCGGCGAGCGACTTGAATCCGCTGCCGCCGATGGCGCTGAAGTGAACGAATACGTCGGGACCACTCTCATGAGAGATGAAGCCAAAACCCTTCGCGTCGTTGAACCACTTCACGGTGCCCTGTATTCGAGCCATGGTGCGCGTTCCTCTATCGTCCCCTATCGGGGGCTAACTGTGGCGCGTGATCTCGTTCGGGTCGCTCGATTGATCTCATCGTGCCCGCCGCGATCTGGAAGATGTAGAGAAGTATAAACGGATGATTTCCGCTCCTCTACCCCCAAGCGCACAATTTCGGCCCGGCGATTGCGAAGGCTAAACGGCGCATCACGCTGAGGTTAGCTCACTCGATGTCTTGCGTGACGCCGAACGAGGTCAGGCGGCGCCGGCGATATAGCGGGCGATGCGGCCGCAGCTACCGCAGCGGAGCGTCACGTGGCAGCGCGGTGGGGGCGGCGTGTTCGTCGGATCCCGCTCGATCGAGCCCGAGCACGAGGGACACGTGAGTGGCGCTCCCACGCGGTCGTTCGCGATCAAGTGCAGCGCCTGCGCTGGGTTATAGGTCGCGGGACGTGGCTTACGCATCTGGCCTCCAGAGGTGTATCGCCGGCGCATCCGATCCCCGGGTCGCCGCTGTTTCAAGGACGAGCGAGCCACCGCCGTCGCAAACGTCCGGCGGGTCAATGCCCCTCGCGTCGCCGAATTTCGTACGCCTCCTGGTGCTGGCAACTGGGCTCACGCTCGTCGCGTGCGGACCTCGTGCGCACATCCCGTTGTCGCCACTCGCGGCTCCCGTTCCCGGTGCCGTTGCCTCTAGCGACAGCGGCGCGGAGCTGGCGCGCACGTTGGCCCCTACGTTGTACCTGCAGACCGACGAATCGTTCCCGCTCTCTCGCGTCGTGGCCGCCGTGCATCCCACCCGCCGGGTGATCGCGTACTACCTCCTCTGGCGTGACGATGCCCTCGGGGCGTGGATCCCGTTCACGGTGCCGACCGATGAGGAGGTGATGTGGGTGGGCTACGACACGACCGGAGCCCCCACTGACCTCTGGTCGTATTGGCACGGGACGGTGCTGCACGCGGACTGGCGCGGCAAAGGTCAGGTCGTCGCCGACATCCAGTGGGGGAAGCACGGCACGCTGCCGCGCAACGTGATCGACGGCCAGCTGCCAGCTGGGAAAACGCTCCGCGACTTCTACCTGCTGATGTGGATCGCGATTCCCGACATGCTGCTCGGCCGCGCTACGCGCGCCGGACCGTCGTGCTTCTGTCATGGCTATGCGCGATACCGCGACTTCAGCCGGCCGCTCTTTGTCGGGAACCGGCTCGATGCTGTCGTTCGAACCGCGAATCCGGATGCGGCGCTCCGCGCGATCTTCGGACACCGCTATTCCCACAAGCCATTCTGGCCACCGGAAATCGGCGACCGGTGACCGGTGTCCGGAAGAACGAGCACCGCAACCCAGTCGCCGATCGCGGAGCTCCAACCCCGAAGAGCGTGTGACAGAACTCACGGCTCACGCGTCGTTCATTGCGCATCATGCAGCTGACTCAGGTCGGCATTCGTCTCTCGAATCGAGAGTGGTCGATGGGCATCACCCGCTTTCTCACCTTCGACACGCCGGCCCGTAAGGCGCCCGCTCGTCCTTCAATGCTCGTGTCGAGCCCGGTGCCCGTGAGCGTCCCGCGCCACGCCGTGGGAAGCGAAGCGCTCCCCGCCGTCGGATTGCAGAGCGCGCCGCCTTGCGAAACAGCGACTCCCGACAGCAAGATCGTGCAGCTACCGGCCGTCGCGATTCTCGGTGGCCACCTGGTCTTCGACTGACGCGGTTGATGCGCCGCCCCGCCTGACGCTGCGATGATTCACAGACCCTCGAACCCCGCCGCGCGATCGATGCCTCCGGCAATCAGTCGCGCGGGCGATTTTTTGCGGCAGGCGCTCGACCAGGAGCTGGCCGGCCGCCTGCCGCAGGCGATCGAGTCCTATACGGCGACGATCGAGGCCGCCGACTCGCGTCTCGAGGCACCGCTCCTCGCCGAGGCGTTGCGACGCCTGTCGTCGGTGCGCTTGCGCCGAAACGAGCTCGCCGAGGCGGTGGAGCTCTGCCAGCGCAGCTTCGAGATCGCGACCGCGCTGAGCGACGCCGTGCTGGCCGCCGAGGCGCTCAACGGGCTCGCGCTCATCCACCTGCATCAGGGCAACTGGGATGATGCCCGCGGCTATTTCAAGCGCGCGCTCTCGATCGGTCTCGACAGCCTCGGGCTCCGCGCGAAGATCGAGGGCAACCTCGGCATCATGGCCAACATCGAGGGCAACTTTCAGGCGGCGCTCGGCCATTACCAGCGCGCCCTCGACGCCTACACCGACGCCCGCTCCGAGCGCGGCTGCGCGGTGACGTACCTCAACCTCGGCATGCTGAGCGCGGACCGTCAGAGCTGGGACGACGCAGACGCGTACTTCAACGCCACCCTTCGCTATGCCGACGGCGCGAAAGACGTCGTCCTCCGCGGTCACGGGCTCTTGAGCCGTAGCGAGGTATTCATCGCGCGCGGCCGATATGAGGACGCGCGGTCATGCGCGGAGGAGGGATTGCGGATCTTCGACCAGCTCGGCGCCCGTGAGCAGAAGTCGGTCGCGTACAAGTGGCTGGGCATCGTCTATCGCGAGACCGGGTCGAGCGTGCTGGCCGAAGCACGGTTGAAGGCAGCCGTGGATCTGGCGCGCGAATCGAGCGCGCCGCTACAGGAGGCGGAAGCGTCGCGCGAGCTGGCGCTCTTGTACCAGCAGCAGGGGCGCAACCAGGAAGCGCTGCGGCTCTTGAACGCTGCGCACCGGCTGTTCGGTCGCGTGAACGCGAAGCGCGACCTGGTCGAGACGGCGACCAAGGTGACGCGGCTCGAGAGCATCTACCTGCAGATCGTGCGCGGCTGGGGCCGCTCCATCGAATCGACGGACAGCTACACGTTCGGCCACTCCGAGCGCGTCGCCGACTACGCCTTTTCGTTGGGGACCGCGATGGGGCTCGACGACATGGAGTTGACGACGCTGCGCATGGGCGCCTACCTGCACGACCTCGGCAAGATCCGCGTGCCGCACGAGATATTGAGCAAGCCCGGCAGACTGACGGCGGACGAATTCGACTTGATGAAGATGCATCCGCTCTACGGGCTCGAGCTACTCGCGGCGGTTGAGTTTCCGTGGGACTTGAAGCCGATCGTCCGCTCGCATCACGAGCACTACGACGGGGCCGGCTATCCGGACCAACTCCGCGGCGACGAGATCCCGTTGCACTCGCACCTCATCTGCGCCGTGGACGTGTACGACGCGCTGACGACGACGCGCAGCTATCGCGCGGCGATGAGCCATTCCGATGCGATCGGGGAGATGACGAAGTGCAAGCGGTGGTGGAATCCGGACGTCTTCTCGGCGTTCATGGAATCCTCTATTGCCCGCTCGCATCCCCGCACCTGAGCTGCGAACGGGTCACGTGACGTACAAGACGTTTCCCTCCGCGTCGAGTCCCATCTCGTGCTCCATGCCGCAGACACCGCACGTCTTCAGGGCGTGCCACGCTTCGCCGGAGTCTTTCGTTAGCTCCGGCGTGGCGGGCTTCACGGTGAGCTTCTTGTAGCTGTACTCGCCGCAGTTCTCGCACGCGTGCGCTTTCACGATCCGCTCGGCGCGCTCGCGGTTGATCTTCGCCAACGTCAGCTCCCCTTGCTACCAGTGTCGGCCGGCGGCACGAAGGGCGTGCCGATGACGGCGGCGATGTGGCGCTGCGGTGGCGTCGCCGGCTGGCGCGACGCCGATCGGTCGCCGGAGTCGGCGACGGCGGCGCTTCCGGCGCGGGTGAGCAACTCCTTGAGGCCGCCGAGCGCACCCATCATCCCCGTCGCCTCGCTGGGGAGAAAGATCGTCGAGCCTTTCCCCTGCGTCAGCAGCGGGAGCGCCTCGAGGTATTTCATGCCAAGCAGGTAGGTCGCCGCCTGTCCGTCGGGGAGGGAGGCGGCGATGCGCTGGATTGCCTCGGCCTCGGCCTGTGCCATGGCGAGGCGTGCCTCAGCGAGGCCCTTGGCGCGAAGCACGGCGGCTTCAGCTTCGCCCTGCGCGCGGCTGACCTGCGACTGCTGCACACCCTCGGCCTCGAGTATCGCGGCGCGCTTCGAGGCTTCGGCGTTGGTGACGGCCGCGCGCCGCTCGCGCTCGGCGCGCATCTGCAGCTCCATCGACTGCTGGATGTCGCGCGGCGGCTCGATGGCCTGGAGCTCGACGCGGGTGACATCGACGCCCCATCCAATCGATGCCTCCTCGATCGTGTCGCGCATCCGCTTGTTGATCATGTCGCGGCTGGCGAGCGTCTGGTCGAGCTCGATGTCGCCGACAATGTTGCGGAGCGTGGTGCGCGTCAACGTCTCGAGCGCGAACGGAAGATTCTGGATCGCGTACGCGGCCTTCTGCGGGTCGGCGATGCGGTAGTAGAGTACCGCGTCGATGTCGATCGTGACGTTGTCCTTGGTGATCACGGGCTGGCTGGGGAAGCTCAGCACTTGCTCGCGCAGGTCGATGCGGGAGGTGGACCCGGATGTGACGCGCTTGACGCCGCCGGGATCGGCCTCGAAGTAGCGCACATCGATCGTCTTCGCGCGCTCCATCCACGGAATGAGGATGTTGAGCCCCGAGCGCGCGACGCGATTGTACCGGCCCCAGCGCTCGATCACCATCACCTCGGCCTGGCCGATGATCTTGACCGTGGCCTTGATGAGGAGTGCCCCGAGGAGAAAGAGAATTCCAAATGTGATCGCGCCAAACATGCGTGTCCCTTGAACGAGGTACCAGTCAACCTACGGATGGAGGGGACTAGCGGCAACGATCGCGCTGATCGGTTCCTGCGCTCGGCTAGCGACGCAATAACGGGAATCGCTCCCGTGCGGCCTTGCCACCGATCACGGATCGCAGATGGAGATTACCGGGTCCAGTCCGCGATGAAGATGTTGAGTCCGCGCGTGTCTGTGCTCTTGCGGCCCGACGCCCAGACGAGCTTGGTGCCGTCGGGCGAAAACTGCGGGAAGCCGTCGAACTGCTCGTGTGTCGTCACCTGCTCGAGGTTCGAACCGTCGGCGGCCACGAGGTAAAGATCGAAATTCCCGCTGCGCGGATTCTTGTAGTTCGACGAGAAGATGATTTGCCGGTCGTCGGGCGTGAAGAACGGCGCGAAGTTGGCGCCGCCCAAGTGCGTGATCTGGTGCTGGTCGCTCCCATCGGCGTTCATGACCCAGATCTCCATCCTGCTCGGCCGCACGATCGACTGCGCCAACAGCTCGCGGTATTGCGCGAGCTCGGCCTGCTCCGTTGGGTGGTTGGCGCGGTAGACGATCTTCGTGCCGTCGTGCGAGAAAAAGGCGCCACCGTCGTAGCCAGGCGCGTTCGTGAGACGCCGAACATTCGAGCCGTCCACGCCCATTGTGTAGATCTCGAGATCGCCGTCCTTGAGTGACGTGAAGACGATCGTGCGTCCATCGGGCGAGAGCGTGCCCTCGGCCGTGTAGACGCCGTAGCGCGTCAGACGCGTGAGTCCCGAGCCGTCGCGGTTCGCCGTGTAGATGTCGAACTTGTCGAGGCCCCACACATAGCCCTTGGACGGATCGGGCTTGGTAGGGCAGGCCGTGTCGACGGCGTGGGTCGAAGCGAAAAAGATCCTCGAGTCGCCGGCATAGAAGTAACCGCACGTGGTCTTTCCGGCGTCGGGCGAAACGCGCCGCACGTTCGACCCGTCGATGTTCATGGTGAACTGCAGGTCGCAGCTCCGGCCGTCGCGCGACGACTGGAAGATCAGCCGCCGGCCGTCGGCGCTGAAGTACGCTTCG
>JBDUCS010000412.1:0-2767 GCA_040003335.1 Gemmatimonadaceae bacterium
AATCTTCACACGGCCTCCGCGCCCGCGATCTCGTACGACTCTGTGACGGGGTTCGCCAGCAGCCGCTCGCACATGTCGCGCACGAGACCGCTTGCCGCGCCCCGGTCCGCCGCATCGACGTCGAGGGTGATGTGCTTTCCGATGCGCGCCTCGGTCACCGAGCCGAAGCCGAGTGAGTGAAGCGCGTCGGCGACCGCTTTACCTTGCGGATCGAGGATGCCTCGTCGCGGAACGATGTGCACCTGGACTCGAAATCGGCTCACCCGCGCCGCTCCTCAATGGACGGTGAAACGAGGTAACTCACGGCATGCGGCGCTCGCCGCCACGACGGCGCTCGCGCACCGGGTGATCGCCCAGCTCGACCGCGCGCTCGGCGTTGGGATCGATCTCCGCCCGGAGCTCCTCGTCCGGCTCGTCGTCTTCGTTCAACGGATCGCCCGACGGGAGGCGCTCCATCAAGCCGACGACGACCGTACGCAGCAGGCCCCATCCGACGTACGCGCACAGCGCCGGGAAGATGAATTCCTGCCGCTTGAAGATCAGGCCGGCAATCGTCGCCAGAACCGCGGTGAGGCCGAGTAATCCCTTCACACTCTTGAAGCCGATGGTCGGCACGGCCGGATAGAGCACGTGACTGATCATCAGAAAGCTGAGGATGATCATGAGCCAAGGAATCACGCTGTGCCACGGAAGCGTCGCGACGAACGTCGTGTTGTAGAGCGTCGTCTGGCTGAACCACCAGTAGGTGGCGAGCGTCATTCCGGCCGCCGGGCTCGGGAGGCCGTGAAAGTGCGTCTTCGCGTGGCCGCCCTGCTCGACGTTGAAGCGCGCCAGCCGCATCACGACGCACGCGATGAACAGGAAGCAGAGCACCCAGGCCCATCCTTCCTTGTTCAGCACGGCGAAGTACATGAGCATCGCCGGCGCAACGCCGAAGCTGATCGCGTCGACGAGCGAGTCGAGCTCGATGCCGAAGGCGCTTCCCGTCCGCGTCGCGCGCGCGATCCGCCCGTCCAGCGCGTCCATGACGCCGCCGAGGAGGATGTACCAGACGGCGTAATAGTACGCGCCCTGCGCCGCGCGCTCGATCGCCCACACGCCAAAGAAGAGATTGGCCAGCGTCGCGCCGTTGGGGAGGAGCACGACGGCGCGCCGCATCTCGGGGCGGCGGGGAAGGGACGGACTCACGCGTCGCTCACTCGGGCAGCACCGCGAGCACGGTCGTTCCAGCGACCGGCAGGTCGCCTTCCTTCACCCGGATGGTCGAGGTCGGCGGCACGAAGTCGTCGACCCGCGACCCGAATCGGATCAGCCCCATCCTCGCGCCTTGCGAGACCGTGTCGCCGAGCTTGGCGTAGTTGGCGATGCGCCGCGCGATGAGGCCGGCGATCTGGCGCACGAGCACCTTGTTCTTTCCCGCCTCGATCCCGACCGACATCTGCTCGTTCTCGAGGCTCGCCTTGTCGTTGGCGGCGTTGAGAAACTTTCCTTCGCTGTATTGCAGATACTGCACGGTGCCGTTGACGGGAAAGCGATTCACATGGACGTTGAAAACATTCATGAAGATCGAAATGCGCGTCGCCGGTCCGTGAAAAAAGGCCGTCTCAGCGACGTTCGTGATCTGCACGACGCGGCCATCGGCGGGGGAGACGACGAGCCCGTCGCCGCGCTCGCCCTGCCGCTCGGGATCGCGGAAGAAGTACGCGACCCAGAGCGCGATGATCGCGATCGCGAAGGCGAGGAGCCAGATGCTCCACGACCGCCGGTACGCCGCGAATGCGAACATGCCGACCGCGGATAAGGCGGCCACCGCGATGAACGAGAGCCCTTCGCGCGCGAAATTCACGACGGCGTCTCCATCGGTAACTCGTGTCCGGTCAAACGGCGGAACGCGTCGAGGTAGCGGGCGCTGGTCGCGGCGACGACCGCATCGGGCAGCGGCGGCGGCGGCGCATCGCCGTTCCATCGTCCGGCACGCCGCTCGCCATCGAGATAGTCGCGCAGCGGCTGCTTGTCGAAGCTCGGCTGCCCGTGACCCGGCTCGTATCGGTCGGCCGGCCAGAAACGCGAAGAGTCGGGCGTCAGCACCTCGTCGATCAGCATGATCTCGCCGTCGCCCGCGCGCCCAAACTCGAACTTGGTATCGGCGATGATGATCCCTTTCGGCTCGGCGATGCGCCGGCCCGTGTCGTACACAGCGCGTGTCGATCGCTCCAGCTCCATCGCCTCGCGATCTCCGATGATGGCGCGCATCCGCGCCACCGTGATGTTCTCATCGTGCCCCACATCGGCCTTGGTCGCCGGGCTGAAGATCGGGGGCTCGAGCCGGTCGCTCTCGCGCAAACCCGCCGGAAGCGCCTCGCCCGCCAGCGTGCCGCGCGCCGCGTACTCCTTCCACGCCGAGCCGGTAATATAGCCGCGAATGACGCACTCGACGGGAAACACGGACGCGCGCCGGCAGAGCATCGCCCGGCCGGCGATCTCCCGGACGTGCCCGCGCAACGCGGGCACCTGGTCAACGATCGCCGCCGCGTCCGAGGCGAGCAGATGATGCCGCACCACGCCGTCGAGCTGCCCGAGCCACCAGGCGCTCAGCTGCGTCAGCACGGCGCCCTTGTGCGGCACCGCTTCGCGCATCACGACGTCGAACGCGCTCACGCGGTCCGTCGCCACGAGAAGGATGCGCTCCGCGTCGATCGCATACACGTCGCGCACTTTGCCGCTCGCGATTCGGGCGAGCGGCAACGCGGTCGTCGCGACCGCCGTC
>JBDUCS010000144.1:0-9247 GCA_040003335.1 Gemmatimonadaceae bacterium
TCCACACCGGAGGGTCGGACCCCATGACGTTCAAGGTGTCCGGGCCGAGCGCCGAGCACCTTCGCGGTCTCTGGTCCGAACTTGGTGCCGTGCTCACCGGTCGACGCACTTTCGAGGTCGCCCACGGCTGGGGCGGAAATCACGCTTGGGGACCGGCATTCGTAGTTACCCACAGCGTCCCCGCCGGGTGGCCGCGACCCAACTCGACTGTGCACTTCGTGACCGACGGCATCGAAAGCGCCGTGACGCAAGCGAAAGCCGCCGCCGCCGGGAAGTCCGTCGGGGTCCACGGCGCTGACACTATCCAGCAGCTGATGAACGCTGGCCTCCTCGACGAAATCAGCATCGACATCGCGGCAGTTCTTCTTGGCTCCGGAGTTCGACTCTTCGACCGCCTCGCCGGCACGCCAGCCGTCCTTGGCAACCCGACGGCGATCCCGGGCGTCGGCGTTACACACCTGCGCTACCGGGTACGCAAGGCGTAGTCCCACCCCCCACTTTTCTCGCCCGGCGGTGAGCTTTGTCTCGATGAGACGTTCACGCGCGAAGCGCCAACGCCGTGTCCACAAGTAGCGGACTCCACGTAGTACGAACATCTTCTTCGTATCTGGGAGATCGCCCGGTAGTGAACTTGGGCGTTATACAGCCATAGGCTTGCGATGAATCCTTGGGAGCCGCTTCCGGCCAGCGCACCGTACATACTTGTTGAGGATCAAAGCGCGGTCGACGTCTTCAACCGAAGCGCTCGGGAGGAAACGAAGCTGCGACTGGAGCTGCTGCCTGAGCCCTATGTCGGCGACGTCGCGGCTCCGATTATTCTGTTGACCTTGAATCCCGGGTATGCGCCGTCGGACCGCCTGATTCACCGGGGGGCTGCCATTCAAGCCCTTGTACGCGCCGGCCATCGTCAGCGGGCAGTCGAGTATCCCAACCATTATTTCGACCCATCGGTCAGCGGGGGCGGAGCCGAGTGGTGCGCGCTGAACAGAGTCGCGATTAGACCGCGCTCAAGCTCGGGTGACGATGTGGTTCCCGAGACTGATCCGGCGATCGAGTCCGATAGACAGCGGCTGCCTCGGTACTGGAGTAAATCCGCGTGAGCATACCGGACCGGTTTAGCAGGGCCCTTGAAGGACGATACCAGATCGAGCGCGAGATCGGCGCGGGCGGGATGGCCACCGTTTATCTCGCCCGTGACATCCGGCACATGAGACGCGTGGCGCTCAAAGTGCTGCGTCCGGATATCGCCGCGGCAATCGGTGCAGAACGCTTTTTGCTCGAGATCGAGACCACGGCAAGCCTGCAACACCCACACATCCTCGCGCTGCATGACTCGGGCGAAGTCGACGGTACGGTCTTTTACGTGATGCCGTACGTCGACGGTGAAACGCTTCGACAGCGAATAGAACGCGAGAAGCAACTCCCTATCGATGTCGCCGTGCGGATCGCGATCGAAGTAGCGAACGCGCTCGACTACGCGCATCGGCGCGGCGTCATCCACCGCGACGTCAAGCCGGAAAATATCCTTCTTCACGACGGGCATGCGGTGGTGGCGGACTTCGGCATTGCGCTGGCGGCGAGCAGCGCCGGCCGCGAGCGCCTCACGGCAACCGGAGTCTCGCTCGGGACGCCGATGTACATGAGCCCCGAGCAGGCCATGGGCGAGCGCGCCATCGATGCGCGGGCCGACGTCTACGCATTAGGATGCGTGCTTTATGAAATGCTCACGGGCGAGCCGCCGTTCACCGGCCCCACGGCGCAGGCAATCGTTGCCAAGGTCATGGCCGACGAGCCGAGGGCGCCTCGTCAACTGCGCAAGGCAGTGCCGCTGCATGTCGAAGCGGCGTTGATGAGTGCCCTGCAAAAACTCCCCGCCGACCGACTCGCGAGTGCCGGCGACTTCGCCGCGGCGCTCGAGGACACCGCCGCGCGGCCAACGCGCCACCCTGCGATCGTGAGTGCGGCGTTCGAAACCCTCCCGCGTTCAAGAACTCGTCTGGCATTGGTGCCTTGGGCCTTTCTCGCGATTGGACTGGCTGGGGGCGCTGCGGTGGCGTGGGTGATGAGTCGCCCTTCGCGTGAGGCCGGCTTCACCGCGGAGCCACGCCACTTCAGCATCGCGCTTCCCGATAGCGCTCCATTAGTCGCCGGGCGCGAGTCATTTGGGAAGGCGTTGACGTCGTTCGCCTTCTCCAGCGGCGGGGCTCGCGTCGTGTACGTGGCTGCGGCCGGGAACGGGACGCACTTCGTTCTCCTCAATCTCGACAACGGGACCTCGAGGCCGCTCGCGGGCACGGACAACGCACGGTCCCCGACGTTTTCTCCCGACGGCAGCGCGATCGCATTCGTCGACGCCGACTCCGTGGTTCGACGGCTCTCGCTCGACGACGGAAGTGTCACTCGCATTGCGGCTGGCGGACCAGATGCCCTGACATGGGGCGACGACGATCGACTCTACTTTGCGGGCGGTTGCCAGGTTGCGCCCGCGAAGGGCGGCCCCGCCACCGCTCTTCTCCGGACAGGATGTTCCGAAGGCATCGCTGCAGCCGACGTCGCTGTTATCGGGCCTCGCACGGATTGGATGCTTCTGCACCGCCGCGGAGTGATAGAACTTCTCTCTACGAAGACCGGCGACGTTCAGCCGGTTACCCTCCCCAGCGCGAAGGACCCGGCGTCGCCCGAGGCACGGTTGCTTGGGAGCTCGCCGCGATTTATGCCCCCGAGCTCGCTCGTTTTCGCGAGGGGCAGCACCCTTTTCGCCGCCCGCTTCGATGTAAAGACTCTCAAGCTCCTGAGCGATCCGCAGCCGGTGCTTCAGAATGTGCGGCGGGAGCAGAGTGGCCAGGCACACTTCGCCGTCTCCAGCGATGGCACACTCGTATGGGCCGAGGGTGGGGACGAGGCGGTGGCGCAATTCGTTTGGGTCACGGACAAAGGCATCGTTCAGGACACACTGTGGGTTCCGCCCGCGGTGGTGGGAAGCTATGCGTTATCGCCGGACGGCCGACGACTCGCTTACTCGACCGTTCTCGACGACGGCCGCGCTTTCCTCATGGTGGCCGATCTCGCACGTCGCGTTGTGGATCGCATCAGCTATCCCTTCCCTCTGCACCCGTTCGACTGGATTCGGGGAGGCACGGCTCTCTCGGCGATGCTGTATCATCACGACGGCACCGCACGCGATGTACTCGTGAAGTTTGACTCGGCGCAGCCAACCATCGATACCCTCACATGGCTGGGCGGCGATGAGTCACGGGATGGTACGCTTCGGTGCCAGCATCCTGCGTTCGGCACGGTCGCGTCCTCAGGCACGGACGTTCGGCTCTGGGATACGCGCCGCCTCTCGGATACGACGCGCCTCGCTGACTATGGCCACTGGTGTCGCTTCTCGCCCGACGGCCGTTTCGTTGCGTGGACCGGACATATTGTCGGCGAAGGTGCGGGGCTCTTTGTCGCGCCGGCCGACGGGTCTGCCAGGGGCACGCGCGTGCAAGTCGCACCGGCAGGGGCTGATGAGCCGCGCTGGTCTCCGGATGGGCGGAGAATTCGTTATCGACGCGCGACGCGCTGGTTCGAGGTGCCCGCGCCAACGGCGGAGTTGCGGCCGGCGGGAGCACCGCGACCTCTCTTCGAGGGGTACTACCTCCAGGCATGGGCGAGTTGGGACGCGGGCGGGGACGGCCGACTTCTTCTGCTTCAGGGAGTGCCCGCGATGCGACGCACGCATCTCGACGTGATTACGAACTTTCCTCGCTTTCTCGAGCAAAAGCTGCGGCCAATCGAGTGACCCGCTGGGGTAGGGCGGGAATCGGGACGGAGAGCTCTACTACTGGATCGGGATATCGCGAGGGTGCGCTGTCGCAGGATCTGCAACGGGAAGAAGAGCTGATCGAGGCGGAGCAGCAGATCGCGGGGCTCGAACGAAAAGTGGGTCAGCTCACAACTGCGCGATGCGCGGCGCGACGCCGCCGACACCCCTGCCGGCTACGGCTCCCGGATCCCGGCGCGCGGCATCGCATTCTCTTGCCACAGCTGCACCGGCAGCTTGCGCTGGCGCGGCCACAACTCGTCGAGCGTCGCGCCGTCGTACAGCCGCCCGTTCTTCATCACGTAGCGGATCGTGTTCGCGTTCTTGATGTCGGCCAACGGGTCGGCGTCGAGCACGACGAGGTCGGCGAGCTTGCCCACCTCGATGCTCCCCAGATCCTTGCCGAAGCCGATCCCCTCGGCGCCGAGGATCGTCGCGGCGCGCAGCACATCGTGTGGCTTCATGCCGCCCGACGCCATCGAGCGAAGCTCCCACTGGTAGCCAATGCCCTGGATCTGGCCGTGACTCCCGACGCCGACGCGGCCGCCGGCTTCGATCAACCGCTTATCGAATTCCGCCTGCTGCACGAAGATGTATTCGTCGGGCATGAACCAGCCGCCAGGCCCCGGACTACCACCGGCGCCGGTGCCTCGGCGCCGCGTCTTCCATGACAGCTCTCGCTCGGGCATGAAGTGCCGCAGCTTGGGGTCGCCGAGGACATTCTCCGTGGCGTAGTAGAAATTCTCCCCCCACGGTCCGCCGTAGGAGACGAGCAGTGTCGGCGTGTGCGTGGTCTGCGTTCCGTTGAACAGCTCGACGACATCGTTGTACGTCGGCACGATTTCGAGCGAGTGCTCGATGCCCGGATAACCATCCATCGCGTGGGTGAGCGCGAGGCCAAAGTCGAGCCCGCCCTCGGTGGTCGGCATGAGACCGAGCTCCTTGCACGCCATCAGAATCCACTCGCGCTGCGCTCGATTGCCGGTGAGGTACATCTTGAGCGTCTTCGTGTCGAAGTAGGTGGCGTACCGGCGCACCAGGTCGCGCGCATCGTTGAGATTGCGGATGACGTACGTGGCGAAGACGCCCGGGCCGGTCGTGTAGACGCGCGGGCCGATCATCGCGCCGGTCTCCACGAGCTCCTGATACGCGAAGATGTCGGTGGTCGCCGACTGCGGATCGCGCGTCGTCGTCACGCCATAGGCGAGCGTCGCCAGATACTGCCAGGGTTGCTGCACGTGGATCGTCGGCGGCAGCCACTGCGCATGGTAATGCGTATCGACGAACCCGGGCACGATGGTCTTGCCGGCGACATCGATCACGCGCGCGCCGTTCGGCACCGTCACCGATCCGCGCGCGCCCACGGCGGTGATGCGGTTGCCTTGCACCACGATGTCGGCGTCGCTCAGAATCTCCGTTCCGCGCATCGTGATGACGCGCGCGCCACGCAACACCGCTTCGCCGCGCGGCACGTCGCGCGGCGCCGAGATCGCGATCGCTCGCTCCGTCGTCGTCCGCGCATCGACGGAGTACGTGAAGTGCGCGTTTCCAAGCGACCAGTGGATCGTGTTGCCGTCGGCGCTCCACGCCGGGAACTGGCCACCCATGTCGGAGAGCCGGCGCACCGGCACGGATGCATTCTCCAGGTTGGCGAGCGCGACCGTCGGCACGGGACCGCCGAACTGCGGCACGTCGACCATGTACAGCAGATTCATCACCTGCACGACGGCTCGGTCGCCGCGCGGCGACATCCGGATCATCTCGGCCGGTGGCGGCAGCGGGCTCGCCGCGTCGACGGCGCGGGTGCCGGTGACCTTGAGCACCGAGCGGACATCGGTCCCGTCCCATCGCATCGATACGAGCCCGTCGGCGCCGCTGTAGGCGAAGATGCGCGATGTGTCGCGCGTGAAATGCGGTGCCCTCCGTCCACCGGCGGGCGCGATGACGTGCGGCTCGCACGCGGGCGTCGCCCCGCTCCTGCTGTCCTCTTCTGTTTTTTCTCTTTTATCGCGTTCCCGACATCCGCCCGCGTCGACCCAGACGAACTGCGCCCCGATCATCGGATTCTGCGCCTCGTTGCCGAACGCCTCCTGAAGATCGCGCGCCGCCGAGCGCGTGAGCACGATGCGCGCGCCGGATGGCGACCACGCCGGCTCCTCGTACAACGCGGCCGTCGCCGTCAGCTTCTGCGGAGTGGATGGCCCCGCGCCATCGGCGCGCACCCGATAGACGTGTCCGCCGTCGCGATCGGCCCACGTGACGAACGCGACCGCGCTGCCATCTGGCGACCACGTCGGCTGAAATTCGCCGACCTCGAGGTTCGTGAGCCGGTGCGGCGTCCCGTTGGGCAAATCCATCACCCAGAGGCGGTCGAGCGATGTGAAGGCGAAGCGCTTGCCGTCGGGCGATGGCACGCCATCGCGGATGTGACGCGAGGTGACGGTGGCGCTGTCGTTCACCCTGAAGGCGAATCGCACTTCCGGCCCGACCGCGAGCTCGACGTCGGCCGACATCGGAATCTTGTGCGGCGCGCTGCTATCGATCGGCACGCGCCAGATCTCACCGCCATACGACGCGACGATCGCGCGCGAGTCGGGCGTGAACGCGTAGCCCGGTAGCACATCGAGCGTGGCGCGCGATTCCTGGTTGTCACGCTGCACCGGATAGGCGAGCCACCGCTCGGTGCCGCCGGCGAGACTGCGGATGCGCAGCCCCGTCTTCCCTTCCCACCGCGTTGCGTAGACGAGCCACTTGCCGTCGGGCGAGAGCGCCGGCCGTATGCCCGACCCATGCTCGGCGGACATGATGGTGCGCGTGCCCGTCTCGCGATCGTATACGACCAGCTGATACATCGGAAAAATCGCGTTGTACTGCCAGTCGTTGTAGTACTGCCAATCGCCGTTGCTCTGCGCGAACCAGATGTAGCGTGGATCGGGCCCGAAGGCCGCGCCGAGAATTTTGAATTGCGTCGGCTCCGCCATGATCGGCGTCCCCGTGCCGCCGTCGACCGCGTACACCCACGGCTTGGCCGCCAGCCGGTTCTGCGCCCTGGAGACGACGATGTATTTCCCGTCGGGCGACCACACCGGCGAGATGTAGAGCCAGTCGTTTCCCTTGGTGAGCTGGCGCACGCCGGTGCCGTCGAGCGACGCGATCCAGAGGTTCTGTCCGCCGGAGCGGTCGGAGACGAACACGATGCGCTTGCCGTCGGGACTGAATCGGGGCTGCGCGTCGTACGCCAATCCGGTCGTGAGGTGCGCCGCTCTGCCGCCGGTGATCGGCATCGTGTAGAGATCGCCGAGCAGATCGAAGACGATCGTCTTCCCGTCGGGACTGACGTCGAGCGCAATCCAGGTGCCTTGCGTCGCCGTGAAGCGCAGCGCACGCGCGGATTTTAGCGGAAGGCTGTCTTGCGCGCGGAGTACGCCAGCGCCCGCCGCCGTCGCGAGGCACGCGACGGCGATGGTCGTGCGAAATGGGTGACGCATCGATCCTCAGGGCGCGCGGATGTTCGGATTGTTGTTATCGCCAACTCGCTAGTGCAAACGCATGACGGATCTGACTGGCCAGCCGCTCAACCACGCTCGCGCGGGCACGCATTGTTCATCACTTTCGGATCATGCGGCGCGGCGATTTTCCCGATGCGATTCTAAAGGAATGTTTACAGCTCACTCGAGCGCTGGCGGATCACGGCTATTACCGAACGGACACGCCGACCCCAATCACCCAGGGCGCCATCGACGCCGCGCGGCGTTTCGGGAACTGCGTGCGCTCGCACGACGTCGCGATCGAGGCCGCCGTGATCGCGCTCAAGAGTGCCGTGGGACGTGGAGGAGATGGGGAGTCGAATAGCCGCCGTCTCTTGCCACTGCCCCAAGAGCTGTTGACGGCAATGCTCGACGGCTATTACGGCGACGCAAAGAGCGGCTGATCAGGGTAGCTCGACGCGCCGGTATCGTGCCTGCACCAACTGAAAGAGACCATACGCCAAGAGGCCGACAGCGACCACGCCCATCGCTCGCGCGCCCTGGTTGACCGCGATCGCGCGAATCGCCGCCGCGGGACCGCCGGCGTGCCAGCCGTTGTTGTCGATCGCCGCGCGGAAGACGAACCATCCGACGAGGGCGAGCACGACGCCGTGCGCGGCGATGCCGGTACGCCCCAGCTGGGTCGCCACATCGCGCCCGCGCGGCGAGAGTGAGCTCAGATCGAGCCGGTCGATCATCTTAGCGTGGTACGCCGAATAGAATTCGTGCGCCGCATACGCCAGCACGATCACGCCGACGAGTCCGATCAACCAGCGGCCCGCTGGCGCCCGCATGATCTGCACGGTGCTATTGCGCACCGCGTCTCCACCCTGAGCCGAATGTCCGGAGCCGCGGAGCATTCGAAAGGCGGCGGCGCCGAGCATGAGATAAAGCACCGAGCTCACCGCGCGGCCGACGCGATGCACGATACCCCTGGCGCTCGTGCCTTCGTTTCCCGCGTCAGTGATCGCCGCGATCGATTGCCAGAGCGCGAAGCCGAACGATCCGATGGCGATCACGACGAGCGCCAGCGCGCCGTACTGCTGCGCGTTCAGCGCGCCCAGTGCGCCCGCGGCGTCAGCGCGGACGTCGCGCGCCTCCATCGCGGCGCGGAGCGCCAGCCATCCGATCATCAGATACACGAGCGCCTGCGCCACGAAGCCGACGCGCGCCAACCGTTCGATCCACGGCCGGTTCTGACGCGCCGTTCGCCCAACCGCTTCCGCCGCCGATGCGACGACGTCTCCGGCGGTGACGCCTCGAGTGAGTTCGCTCATGCGACCAACTCCAGGGAATTATCGGGCCAGCGCGACGATCAACGCCACGATCGCCGCCACGAGCGCGACCGACGGGCCACCTACCGACAGCAGCGCCACGCTGCGCCATCGCGCTTCCGAACCCTGAAGCGCGGTCACCGCCTGTCCGACCTGATCGTCGGGGTTGCGCACCTCCTCCCTGAACAGCGACTGGCGCGCACTGTGGTGATGCACCGCCTCCGCAACGCGCCAGCAGCTCGGCGCGCAACCGCTGATCCTCGTCGGCCAGGCGAATGGACTCGTCGCCTGATTCATTCGTGTCGCCGGGCGTCGCTTCCTTTTTCAGGTATTGAGCGACGGCCCGTAGTAGCCGTCGAGCGCCCAGCGCAAGACTTTCTCGCCAAAGCCGTGGCTCAGCGAATCCGCCATGCGCCCCGGCGAGTCCATGACGCACGACTTGAGGAGCACGACGAGCCTCTGAACCGGCACGTCGGCCTTCCGAGCGTCCTCGCCGAACTGGCGAGCGACCTGCGCGCGTATGTCGTCATCCGCCCGCACTTCGTGCAGGTGGCGGCAGTCATCGTCGATCAGGTAGCGCAGCCGTTGGCTGCGGCGCTCGCGCGACGGAACCGCTGCGGTCGTCCCTGAATGGTTCA